>JAAUUE010000239.1 GCA_012031635.1 Coleofasciculaceae cyanobacterium SM2_1_6
TATTCCGTCAAAGCTTCCGGGTGGAAAATATATCTCATTGTCCAAAAATTTGCCTTACCCTAGCCAGAGCCTCTTCTCCCGGAATCCCCGCCACAGCACCACTCCGAATTTCCTCTAAGCGTTTTTTTGCTTCAGCATTCCAAACTGCCTGTATTGCTGGGTCAATATCAAGCTCAAGACTCTCCACCAACTGCTCCGCCAGTAGCTCCCTTGATTCCCTAGGCAAAGATAAAGCTTCTTGGGTCAATTGTTCGATCGATCGCATAATTACTTTTGAGTCAGGTGATTACCTAGCTTTTTTGTGTATAAATTATAAATATAACTTTAGTTTCTCAAAAGTGTGATCCGAAACTTCAAGGACAAAGAAACTCAGAAGATATTTGAGCGCCAGCGATCGCGTAAACTTCCCTCAGAAATCCAACAAGTAGCCTTACGAAAATTACGGATGCTTAACCAGTCACAAACCCTTCAAGAACTCCGCATTCCCCCAGCTAATCGATTAGAGCGGTTAAGTGGCGATCGAGATGGTCAGTATAGTATTCGGATTAATGATCAATGGCGTATTTGCTTTAGATGGGAAAATGGCGATGCCTTAGATGTAGAAATTGTTGATTATCATTAAGAAATTAAAATAAAAGAATGAACATGAATGAAGATAAACTCCAGCCCATTCACCCGGGAGAAGTGCTACTAGAAGAATTTCTCAAACCTCTGCACCTAACTCAAACCCAACTGTCTCTAGCCCTACAAATCCCCCCACGCCACCTTAGTGAAATTATTCATGGCAAGCGCCGGATCACCGCCGATACAGCCCTTCGTTTAGCCCACTATTTCAATATGTCACCCAAGTTTTGGCTAGGCTTACAAATGGACTACGATTTAGATACTGCTGAGGATAAACTAGGCGAAAAATTAAAGCAAGAAATCACGGTTTTTAGTTAGAAATACTAGGAAAAAACATGGCTCACTCGATCGCCAACCTCTTCGATCTCTAAAAATCTTTTCAATATGTTATTCTGGGTTGTATATACAAAAAGTATTTCAGCCTTGATGGAATTTGAACGGGACGAAACCAAAAATCAACAAAACCAGCAAAAGCACCAGATTAGCTTTGAAGAGGCAAAAGAAATTTTTCTGGGAGTGGTCTTCACTGTAATTAGCATCAAACCTGATTACGGCGAAATTCGAGAAATTAGTATTGGCGCAATCCAGAATATTGTCATTATTGCTGTGGTGCATACCGACCGTAACGGTAAAATCCGCATTATTTCTGCTAGAAAAGCAACACCAAAAGAAAGGAGAAAATATTATGAGTACCTCACGCAAACGTCTTGAAGAAATTCAAAATATCCCCGATGAAGCGATCGACACCTCCGATATTCCTGAATTAAATGAGCATTTTTGGGAAACTGCCAAAATGGTGCTACCCACGACAAAAAAAGCTGTGTCTATTCGTTTGGACAGTGATATCTTAGATTGGTTTAAAAGCCAAGGCAAAGGCTATCAATCAATGATTAATAATGTCCTCCGTACTTACGTTGATCATCAAAAATCAACCAACTCATAATTTTTGGCAATAAGTTAAAAAATAAATCAATACTTTCTTCAATCAGGGAGAAAACTGGTTCACTCGATCGCCTCCCTTCCCCTAGACGAGTTCCTTATTAACTTTATTACCCTAGGAAAAATTCCCTTATGCTTTGATTAGTTGCCGGGAGCCTTGCCTGAGTTTTTCTACTAATTCAGATAAATTATCACTATTCAAACGGTAAGCCAAGGGATGGGCAATTAGCCAAGCAGAACTATCAAACATGGTGGCAATTTCCACCAAGCCATTTTCCCTGAGGGTTTTGCCTGTGGACACCAAATCCACGATCGCCTCCGACATCCCCGTGATCGGGCCCAACTCCACCGAACCGTAGAGCGGCACAATTTCTACGGGCAAATCCAACTTATAAAAATATTCCCTTGCACAGCGCACAAACTTGGAGGCCACCCGCCCATGAATTGGCAGATCGGCTGGGTGGCGGTAGGGGCTAGATTTTTTTACAGCGATCGAAAGACGACATTTCCCAAACCCCAAATCCGCCAAATTCGCCACCTGAGCATCCTTTTCCTTAAGAACATCATAGCCCACCATCCCCAACTGGGCTTGCCCATACTCCACATACACTGGCACATCCCACGCCCGGACTAACAAACCCGTCGCTGTGCCTGTGGCATCGGTAATCTGTAATAGGCGATTAGCAGGATCAAGAAACAAACTAAAATCTATGCCCACACTTTGCAGCAGGCGGATACTAGGTTTAAGGAGTTCTCCCTTGGGTAGAGCGATGGTGATCATTAATTAAAAGCTTTAAGCTAAATACTTATTTTGAGGCTGTTGAGACTAAATTTGGGGCTAGATTTTTTTCAAGGATTAAAATATCCCGCAGGGGTGTTCCCGTGAGGCAGTGCCAATGGCAGGTAAATAAATCTGGCTCTTGGATGCCCAAACTAGCAACGGCGGGGGCGGCGGGGAAGGGAAAAAGGCGATCGAATCCTACCTCTTTTTCTCCCTCTCCAGAGTTTTTGGGGACAAAGCCAAACTGCATCAAATACACTGCTGGGGGAGCTTCCAGATGGCGTAATAAATCAAACCCAAGTTTATACAAAGGTTGTCGCTCTTGATCAGATAAATCAATGGGCTGCTTGTAGCCGTGGGGACTCTGGGCATCTCGACCAATCACCTCAGCGTAGAGAGAGCCTTTTTTGGTCAAAGCGATCGGCAGCCACAGGTCAAAATCTCCCGTAGCCACCCCCAAATTTGCTGCTACCCAGTGGCGCAACCCCTTAATATCGTGGCAGGCTTGATGAATCAGCTCCCTAGGGTCTGCCCCTAGGTTTTGTTGTAAGTTTTGTCTCAAATCTTGAGGATCTTTTCCAGAAATAGCCATCAATTAAATATTCCCAAAAGTAGGAATCGGGGTGGAACTGGGGCGCTGGAAAGTCGGTAGGTCTAGCTTATTGGTGGAGCGGTTCCGCATGGCTAAACGATAGCTGACGCTCTGGAGTTCGGCGTGGAGTTGACGGTTTTCTCTTTGCAGGGTTTCCACCTTTTCCTTAACAGGGATCATCCGCTCGGCAAACTTCTGGCGATACACTTGGGGTAACTCTTGGACTACCTGTTCAAGCATTCTGGAGCGATCGGTCAACTCTTGGACAGATTGGCGTAATTGATAAATCTCCCCGTCCCGGCTGCTGATCTGTTGTTGATAAAACTGTACCTGCTGCTCTACTTCCTGTAGCTGTTCCCGCAGGGCGTTCATCTGGGCAATGTGGCGATCGGAGACTTCCTGTTTGGGGGCAAAGTTGGCATTCCCCTTCACTAGGCGAAATAACTCCTGAGATAACTGCTGAACTAACTGATCCCGCATTTGCAAATCTTGGCGGAGGCGAGAAACTTCCGCTTGCAAAGCTGAGAGAGGGGGGTGGTCAACTTGATTTACCATAGCTAAGAGTTCCAGATATGTTTAGATTTGGCAATTATTATAGCTTTATTAATCTGCAATGAAACAATATTATTAACAATCCAAACAACTATTAATCAAATATAGCAGTCCCAGAGGACTTCACCCGCCGCCGCCGGGTGGAATAACCTATCAGAAGCAATCTAATTTAGAAAATGATTTAGGCTCGCTAGAGCAGTTCCAACTGATTGCACCCGCCGCCGGGTGGAATAACTTATCAGAAGCAATCTAATTTAGAAAATGATTTAGGCTCGCTAGAGCTAATTTATTAGGGCTTGTAGAGTTGAAATCAGAATTTTTATACCCTGCACAACTCGCCAGACCCTAATAATTAAGGTTGCCCTAGATAGTGACTGAGCAATAAGTTCAGTAATAAAAATAATCACAGTCTGGGCTAGAAAACTAAATTTTTACTTTAGCCTGTTCTGTTAACTATCTTGTTCGATATAGATAAAGAGTAGCCCCATCACAACGGCTGGCATTAACCAGCAAACCACGGGAATGAGAATCCAAGGTAAAAAGGCAGCTGCGTAATCGCCTGTCATAAAGTTTCTCCTTTTGATTTTTTAGTTTTGTTATTGGGTTTTGAGTATTTTGAATTTTTAGCTAGATCTTAGCTGAGTGTTGAGCTATCAAGCCTAGTTATTGATGAAACCCCGGAAGATCGCGTCAATACTAGCAAAGTTTTCCAGAAGAAAATAAGCAAACAAGGCTCCGCCCATGCCGCCGATGAAGAAACCAGAAGTGAGTTCACTCCAGCCTTCAGAAGTTTGGAGGCGATCGCCACCTTCGGCACTTTTTCCCGAGAAAGTTACAATCCCGTAAGCAGACATGCCCGCAGTTCCCAATAGCACTAAAACCAAAGCTGGAATTAAGCCACCAAAATTTGCGAGGTTCACATCGTCACGCATAGGACCGAATCTAATCCACGGGCCCAGCAAGAAGTAGCCATGAGCCATGCCAATCTCTAAACCACGGAGAATCGGCGATAGACCCTTACGGTAAATAGGCAGGTTGCCAATAAAGTTTCTGGTAAAAACTGAATCACTAATTGGTGTAGAAAGATGTCCATCAAAGGGGTCATCATTAAAGGGTTTGATAACTTCTATGTATTTAGCGTCGACCATAATTATTCCTCAATTCCTGAATCGATTAAGAACTTCATGGCTTATTTTAAGCAAATAGGGGCAATTGCATAGACAAATCCAGAGATGTGTTCAAGAAAATTCATGAAAATCTACAATGATTAAAAATTTCTGAAATATTACTTAATCTCTGGTAAGTTCGCAACTAGATATTTCCCTACCTTGTTTGGCTAGATGTTCTCCTAGCAGTTTGCCTAATTCTTTATAATAGGATGGAACTAATTTATTAATTAACCGAGATCAATGTTGTTAAAAGTTAGTCTAGCATTAGTCTAGGGTTAGAGGATGTCTAAAAATATAGCCTTGGCGACTGAAGTCACAGCTATAGGAACGAAACCTGCCTCGGCAGGCTAATCAAATCCTTAGTATTGTCTTTAGTCCACTTCGGTGGTCACTGAGTCTGATCGAAGTGTGGACTGTGTTCTTGGAAATGCGGTTACTATTCGATAAACTGCCACACATCTACAACCGTCAAAGCTTCTTAAAGTATCTTCTTAGTCTAAATTTAGTTTGTAGAGGAAATTATAAATATGTACTATCACTGGTCTTATCTGCTCCTCGTTCCGGGGACAATTCTGATGTTTTGGGCGCAGAGCCAAGTGCGGGGAGCCTACCAACGCTACTCCAAGGTAAGTTCTAGCTTAGGAATGACGGGAGCCGAGGTCGCACGGGCAATTTTGCAACGCATGGGCATTCAAGATGTTGCGATCGAGCCAGTTGCTGGTGAGTTGACCGATCACTACGATCCGGGGGCAAAAACTGTGCGGCTGTCCCAAGGCATCTATGGCTCTAGCTCCCTAGCGGCGGCAGCGGTGGCTGCCCACGAGTGCGGGCATGTCCTCCAAGACAAACAAGGCTACACTTTCATGAATATTCGCGCAACCCTAGTTCCCGCCGCCAACATTGGCTCCCAACTGGGGCCATTACTAGTCTTAGGAGGGATTATTTTTAGTTCTCTGGGAGCTATTTCTAGCTTGGTGATCAATATTGGGATCATGCTCTTTGTGGGGGTAATTGCCTTTCATATTGTGACGCTCCCCGTAGAATTTGACGCTTCGAGAAGAGCCTTAAAATTAATTGATGAGCTGGGTATTCTTCAAGGTTCCGAAAACAAGGCAGCGAAGTCTGTGCTGCAAGCGGCAGCCTGGACTTATGTAGCAACGGCTTTCTATGCTGTGTTGCAACTAATTCAACTCTTGATCATGTCTCGAAATCGCTAAAAGTATATCTGAAAAGTTTCTTGTAGTTAGAGTTTTTAGTCACCAAGACTCGCCAAGACTTACCGAAACTTACGGAGACTATTAATCTTCACCCCAAACTCGCAATTGCAGATACACTAACCCTAGGGTGAGCAGGAGGAGGACGATCGTGACGGCGGCGGCATAGCCAAAATCAAATTGGGCAAAGGCTTCTTGATAGATGTAGTAAACCAAGAGGTTTGTTGAGTTCATGGGGCCACCGCCGGTGATGACATAGACCTGTTCAAAGCCTCGAAAGGTAAAAATTGCGGTGGTGATGGCAGCAAAAATTAGGGTAGGGCGGAGACTGGGGAGGGTGATATACCAGAACTGTTGGCGATCGCTCGCCCCGTCTAGTGCTGCGGCTTCGTAGAGATTTTGGGGAATAGCCTGTAACCCCGCCAAGAAAACTACTAAATTAAAGCCAATCTGTTTCCACACACTCAAAATAATCAGCACGGGCATCGCCCAAGTCACACTGCCTAGCCAAGGAATTGGCTCCAGTCCCAAGAATTGCCCTAGAAAATTAACAAAACCATCGGTTTGAAATAACCACCGAAAGCCCAAGCCCGCCGCTACCAGAGAGGTGATGGAGGGGATAAAGTAGGCAGTGCGGAAAAAGGCTCGAAAAGCCATGGTTTTATCCAACACCACCGCTAAACCAAGGGGGATGACTAGGCTGGGAACTACGGTCGCTACAGTAAAATAAAGCGTATTTCCAAGAACTTGCCAGAAATCTGGGTTAACTAGCAATCTGAGATAATTTCTGCCGCCGACCCAACGCCCGCCTGTAGTGGTGAAGCTATCGGTGGTAAAACTTAGATAAAATAAATAGGCGATCGGGAAGACCAGAAATATCCCCATGAGCAACAACGCTGGAGCCAGAAACACACTAGCAGCGATCGCTTGATTATCCAATAAACTTTTCTGCCCGAAGGATTTCTGAAGGGATTTCTGAAGAGATTTCTCAAGATTTCTGTCCATTTTTCCCCTCCACTTTTTCGATCGTCATCGCCTTAAACTCCCTCATCTTGCCTCACCTCAATTAACTAACAAATAACTATAGCAATCTTAAATAATTTCACCCGCCGCCGGGTGGAATAACCTACCAGAAGCAATTTAATTTAGAAAATAGACCTCTTGCAGTGAATAAGGAAAAAGCCCCTCATCCCCCAGCCCCTTCTCCCTAGGAGAAGGGGAGTAAGAGGAAAGTCCCTCTCCCTAGGGAGAGGGATTTAGGGTG
>JAAUUE010000240.1 GCA_012031635.1 Coleofasciculaceae cyanobacterium SM2_1_6
ACTGGAAGCATCAGGAGAAATCAGGGCGGGAGTGCTTTGCATAGTAATTCCAACGGTAATTCCAAGGGTTCCCTTTGACTCAAATTTAACATAACTACTCTAGCGATCCGAAATTGCTTGCTAAATTTAGGTTGCTGTTGGTAGGTTATCTCACCTGTTGAAGACGGGTATTTAGGGCTACTTTTTTCGAGGCTGGGCAACGGGCGATCGCTTCCCCCTGAGGCACAAAAAAACCCCGCTAACCGGGGATAATAAGCAGGGAAAATATCAAATAGACAAAACTTCAGTCTGCTAACGTCTACTGACCGAGGCTTTTCCAGTCAACGCTGATCCCATCCAACAGTAAAGAAGAATTATATAGCTGCAAGATAATCAGTAAAAACACAAAAAACAAAAGCATAAACACTGCCATGACCGGGGTGGTTCCCCAGCCGGGAGCAACTTTTCCATACTCCGAGTTGAGGGGCTTGAGGATATCTCCTAACCGTGTCCGTTGTACCATAATTCACCAATATTAAAATTTACAAGTTTTTTGTAATATTATAGATGAGTAGCACTCATTTAATTTATCTTTATGGAATCTGCAACAGTTCTTAGTATTTCGATCGCTGCCCTGGTAATTGGCATCACCGCCTTCTCTATTTATCTATCCTTTGGACCACCATCTGTCGAATTAAATGATCCCTTTGAAGATCATGAAGATTAAAAGATCAAAAAGATTAAAAAACCTTTTAGTCTCATAAATTTGTTTTTGGTTGGGGGTTAATCTGCAAAGATGACCCTTTTTTGTCCATGATTGCCCGTTTACTGGTTTTTGCTGAAGCCTTTTTCAAGATTTATGCCTACACTAGAAGAACTACTGGTAGCGTCTACTGATTTTTCTCCCGTTATCCCTTCCCTAGGATCGTAGATAACAATGGCTCAAGAGTGATCACCCAACTCCTATGACACCTAACACTGGCAGTATTCTTGCAACCCTCACCCAACTGACTCAGATCAACCGGACAAGTAACCTCACCCATCGAGTTAAGGATTTATCTGTACCGGAATTTATTTGCCTGCTTGATTTTATTACTGCCGAGTTTCAGCAGTTTCTGCGGGCGATCGACATGATCAACAACGAAGCCCTAGAAAGTATGCTGGAGCAGGTCATGGATGCCTTCACCCTGAAGGTTGGGCAGATTCTCCAGGCCGATCGCACCACCATTTTTTTGTTAGATAGTGATAAAAATCAACTCTGGGCAAAGATTCCCCAAGGAGATGCGGGGCGACCCTTGGAATTGCGGATTCCCTTGAATATTGGGATTGCCGGGCATGTGGCAGTAACCGGGGAATGCTTGAATATTGCCGAACCCTACCAGCACGAGCTATTTAACCGAGAAGTGGACGAGCGCCCCGGCTACCAGACCCGGAATTTGCTGTGTATGCCGATCTTTAGTAGCTCTAACCAAGTGGTGGCGGTGGTGCAACTCCTGAATAAAAACTGGGGGGAGATAAATTTGATACCGAAGACGAACAACATTTCCGAGATTTCGCCGCCTCGATCGGGATTATTCTGGAAACCTGTCAATCTTTTTACATGGCCGCCCGCAACCAACGGGGAGCTGCCGCCCTCCTGCGAGCTACGGCTTCTTTGGGGCAGAGTCTGGATTTGGAAGCTACCCTGCGTTTAGTGATGGATCAAGCGAGGGATCTAATGCAGGCCGATCGCAGCACCCTGTTTATGCTCAGCAAGGAACGGGGGGAACTGTGGAGCAAAGTCGCCAAGGCTGATGGTAAGACGATGATGGAAATTCGGATTCCTACCAATCGAGGGATCGCAGGTTGTGTGGCTTCCACGGGGCAGCCCTTGAACATTGCCGATGCCTACAAGGATCCCCGGTTTGACCCCAGCACCGATCGCCGCACTGGTTACAAAACCAGAAATATTCTCTGTATGCCTGTGTTTAACTCGGCGGGGGATCTAATTGCGGTGACTCAGTTGATCAATAAGCACCAAGGAGGCTTCACCGCCTCGGATGAAGAGTTCATGCAGGCTTTTAATATCCAAGCTGGCATCGCCTTGGAAAATGCCAAACTCTTTGAGAACCTGCTCCTCGAAAAGCAATACCAAAAGGATATCCTCGAAAGTCTGTCTGATGCGGTAGTCTCCACAGATCTAGAAGGTCGGATTGTCACCATTAATGATGCGGCTCTGAGTCTCCTCGGCTGCCCGATCGCCCATCTCCACACCAAAAACAGTGGGCAACTCTGGGAATACAAACTCATCGGGCGGTATATCTGGGAAGTCCTACCCGTAGATCATCTCCAACTCCGGCTCCAAGATAGTCTCAAGTACGGCGCTAGGCACTATGTCCCGGAACAAACCCTCGTGGCGGGTATTGCCCTTGAAAATTCTAAATATCCCCAAGAGCAACCTTTCGACTCCGCTCAAGGCAAAGTCTCCAATCCAGAGCAGACCTATATTCTCGTATTTCCTGATGAGCAGGATCCAGAAAAATATATTCCTTGGAACGAAACTGACTGGGATAGTTCCTTCACCCATTACCTAACTAAGGAGGAAGTCACCCTCGTCGAGCGGAGTGTTAACCTGACGGTGAATCCCCTGACCAATCCCCAGGGCATGGTGCGGGGGGGCTTGGTGGTCTTGGAAGATATCAGCCAAGAAAAGCGGATGAAAATATGATGTACCGCTACATGACTCCGGGGGTGGCGGAACGGGTGATGGCGCTGGGGGAAGAGGCTCTCAAGGTGGGAGAACGGCGGGAAGTGAGTATTTTATTCTCGGATATCCGGGGCTACACCACCATGACGGAAAACATGGATCCCACCGATGTCCTATCGCTGCTGAATAAATATTTTGAAACCATGGTGGAGGCGGTATTTAACCAAGAGGGAACCCTCGATAAATTTATTGGGGATGCCTTGATGGCGGTGTTTGGTGCGCCCCTGCCCCTGAGTGAAAATCATGCTTGGAAAGCTGTCCAGTCGGCTCTCGATATGCGCCGGCGGTTGCAGGAATTTAATCAACACCAAATTTTTACTAATCAGCCGAAGATTAATTTTGGCATTGGGATTAGTTCTGGGGATGTGGTGTCGGGGAATGTGGGTTCCCAAAAGCGGATGGATTATACGGTGATTGGGGATGCGGTGAATGTGAGCGCCCGCTTGGAAGCGGCAACGAAGGAATACCTGTGTGATATTATCATCAGTGAGCATACCTATCGCCTGTGCCACGATCGAGTAGTTGTCCGGGAGCTAGACCTGTTACGGGTGAAGGGCAAAAACAATGCTTTAACGGTCTATGAACTGATTGGCTCCTCGAAGGATTTAATTGACCCTCAGCTTGAAAAGTTTCTCTATCTCTACCAGTTGGGACGAGATGCCTACAGAAATCGCAATTTCTCGAAGGCGATTACCTATTTCCAAGATGCCCAAACCCTAAAACCCCACGACCATCCGGTACGGCTCCATCTGGGTCGATCGCAAGCCTACCTAGAAACTCCTCCCCCCGACGATTGGGACGGAGCCTACAATGCGGCGATCTAAAACTTGGGGTTTCCCTGCTTGGAATAAACAGCAGTACAATTAATCCCATAATCTAAGGATAAATTTAACTCTGGAAATCCATGACCAGCCCCCCACCCGATGCCCCAAATCCGAAACCGGAGAAACCAGCCCCCCAAAGGTTTGTCGAGAAAACTGCTCAGTCCCTAATCCGGTGGTCGCCCTTGGGTGGGACTAGTTGGTTGGTAGGTCATGCAATCCTAAAACAAGATTGGCTGATGGTGCTGATTTTGTTTCCAGTCACCGTAGTTTGTGCAGTTTGGGCAAACTATACCGAGGGCTTTGTGGAAAAAATTGGAGAGCTTGCGAGGGGGCGAGGAACCAATGATGCGGAGGGTTTGGCTAATTGGATGCGAGCCATGAATGAAGCTCTAAAGTGGCAGCTTGCGGGGTTTGATCAGAAATATTTGAAGTGTCAAGGAAGTCAATGCAGTGAACAAATTACGGAAGGCTTTACTCCCCAAGGGTTATTTGTGGCGGATTTAGAAGATGTGTTTGTGCCGTTGGCAATTAGTCGGGAATTTATCCATTGCGATGATGGGCGTAGATTACCCATGCAACCGGGGTTAGGAGGTCAGAGTATTGAACAAATAACCACAGAAGGAAATATTTGGCAGTTATTGGCTGAGACTCCCCAGCGACAATCCCTGAGACAGATGGCGATTTTGGCTTATGGTGGCTACGGTAAAACTACACTCCTGAAGCACATCACCTATACCTATGCTACAGGCAGGCAAGGACGCTATAAAGCCCCTAAGCTGATCCCAGTGTTGCTTTATCTCCGTAAATGGCAGAAAGTGATTGCCGATGAAAAACCGACTTTACCGGATTTGATTACTAAGCATCATTTCCCAAGTCTCCCCGGCGGTCAAGACCTAGAAGCACCTCCCCACTGGGCAAAACTGTTACTCAAGAAGGGTAAAGCCCTAGTAATGTTTGATGGCTTTGATGAAGTTGCCCCGTCTCTGCGTCCCGCCGTGAGCCAATGGATTACTGACCAAATGCAGCACTACGGTAAGCCCGTGTTTATTCTCACCTCTCGACCCGGTGGCTATGACCACTACACTGCCGAGAAGCCAAAAACTAAGCTCCGGGTTTTACCTTTCAATTCGCAGCAACGGCAGGAATTTATCACCAAATGGTATGTTGCCCAAGAGAGCATCGTTCGCGATCGACAGAAAAGGAAGCAAGCCCAGCAATCAGCCACGGAGAAATCGGCAAATCTGATCCGGCAAATTGAGCAGCAGCCAGAACTAGCAGACATGGCAAAAAATCCTCTGCTCTTAAACATGATTGCTTTCTATCATCGCAGCCGTTCTGGTCAGGAGTTGCCCCCCTATCGAGCGGCTCTCTACAAGGAAATTTGCAAGGTGCAGTTAGGAGACAGACCAATATTTAAGCTGATCGATTTACCCCTAGAGGCTGGGGAGAGTCAGCAGGTGTTGCAAACTTTGGCACTGGAGATGATGCACCAAAATCAAGAGCGCTTACCCAAGGCAGAAATGATCCAAATTGTGGATCCGAGGTTAAAAGCAGTGGGGGCGACGGTGGAAGGAGAAAACTTTGTGGATCTGATTGCGGAAGTTAGTGAGTTGTTGGTGGAACCAGAAAAGAATGAATACGAGTTTGCCCATTTGAGCTTTCAGGCGTTTTTAGCGGCGAATGAAATCATGCAACGGGATGCCGAAGATTTGCTGGTGGAGAAGTGGCAGGAGGATTGGTGGAAAGATACGATGCTGTTTTATGCAGGCTCGGTGAAAAACCCCAGTAGTTTTTTGAGAAAGCTATTAGACAAAGGAGAAGAGGCGGTGAGTCTTGCGGATGCTTGCAGGAAAAATACTTCTAAGAAAATTGACCGGAGTATAGAAATCCAGCTAAGGGGAATTGATTCTCAGATAGCAAGTTGCGCTACGAGAAGTTGGAGGGGTTCTTGAAAAATAAGCAATGGAAAGAGGCAGACGATGAAACCTTTAGAGTGATGCTAGAGGTTTTGGGGAAGGAAAAGGATGATTATTTTACACGGGAGGAGTTGTTGAATTTTCCCTGTAAGGATTTGTTGAAGATAGATGGGCTGTGGTTGGAATATAGCAAGATCAATGGCGTGAGCAAGTTTGGTTTTAGTCTCCAGAAAGAAATCCTCAAAAAATGCGGCTACAAATTAGACGGCAGCGATCCACCATCAGAAGTTTGGTATGATTTTTAGAAGAAGTGGGCTGGAGAGATAAAAAGACAGATAGCTGGCACAGACCTATCTATACTTAGATATATATACAAAGATAGGGACTCTCCCGTTCATAATGGTTTCTTCTCTCGCATCGAGACTTGTGAATTGTAGCAGATAAGGCTTTCAGCGAGTTGTAAAAGATATCACCGATCCTTGTTTTCCACGCCAGATATAGCTTTCCAAGATTTCCTTACCTAGTATTGCTCCGAGTTTTCCACCAACCTTGCCACTTTTTTAGTAGAGTTAGGATTAAGGCAAGCCAAAGACAAGAGGGAATTTATCCCAAACCCAAAAGGAAGCGATCGCAATGACTAACCCCCGCTATGAGCCAGAAAAGGATGAATCCCGACACGGGGCTGTAATACCCCAGGACTGCCTCAAAATGGAGAAAAAGTACGGTTGGTCTTTGAAGCGAATTGAGAAGACAAGACAAGAAATCCTTGAGTATGATTGCATATTCAAGGGAGAAACCGAGTTCCCTAATTCCTACTATGAAAATGATAATGAGGATTAATCCATGAGAAAATACATTATCTTTCAGGCTAATGAAGATGCTAAAGAAATGAAAGATTGGAAGCTAGAACACACTCAGGCTATAACTTGGATACTTGCTGAAAACTGGGATAGCAGCAACAGTCCGATTCCTGAGCCGGGTTATAGACCGAGCGAATATATCCAAGTAGCGGAGGAATATGATCCCCAAAAACATGGATGGTCAACGCATTATAAGCCGGGAGATTGGGAAGTTGAGCGAGTAGAAGAATACTTTCCAGATTTACCCACTGGCACTAACTTTGGCATGGTAGTCATTTGTTATTGTAAGTACGCTCCGATCGATGCACCGCTCAAGCCCATGCCCGATCGCATTGTTTCTGCTGATTCTTTTGGGGGTGATGAGACAAAATATCAGGAATATCTAGAGTCTCAGAAAGTGGCTACCACAGTTTAGCGATCGCTCTTGGAAATATTCACATCAAGCTGCACCCCCGTACAAATTTCCCACTCCTCCCCCAGTAGCTCTTGCCTTCCGGCTACCGCTAACTCAACAACTTCAAATGGTGGCTTTGTTGAGAATTAATGTTCTTGTAAAGGTTCTAGCATGAGGGAAATTGCCTCCTTGAGATGCTCGATCGCTTCCTCTCGACATAAATCTGGAGGAGCGATCGCTAAACCTTGGTAGCTACTTTCTGGGAATCTAAATATTCTTGATATTTGGCAGCATCACCACCGAAAGAATCAACAGAAACCTTAGCTCTATGAGCTTTCCTTGACCATTGCTCATGTTCTGGAAGCGGCTCGTATTTGCAGTAGGCGATCGCAAATATTCCGTATTCAGCT
>JAAUUE010000241.1 GCA_012031635.1 Coleofasciculaceae cyanobacterium SM2_1_6
GTGAATCATGACCCTCACCCTAAATCCCTCTCCCTAGGGGAGGACTTTCCTCTTACTCCCCTTCTCCCTAGGAAGAAGGGGCTGGGGATGAGTTTTTTCCTTATTCACGCAAGAGGTCTATTGTTCTTGTAGCTTCGGTTTCAACCATTGTGGGTAGAGAACCAAACAAAATTGGCTTGGGGATTCAGAGACGATCTGGGGCAAGGGTTTTTGTTGACTTTTGTTAACTGTTGATTATTTTGCAGAATTGGGTAGATACCCCCATGGGATAACGGGTGTCTTTCCCCTATAACAAGTCGGGGATCAATTGCGATGATAAGAGTACAAGAAATACTTGGGCTTTAGATCTCCAAGAGAACCTATGAATTATATTTATTTCCTTGCCAATGCTAGTCTTACTATCCGAGTAGTAGAACACCTCCGCGCTTTTACCAGTTTGCCAGTACAATTCATGACTGTAATTCACCAGATAGACGGCTGGGTAGTCAAAATCAAAATGAGTAAATCTTTGTCGTCCCAAGATGATGGCGACTTCCGGGCTTATATGCAGGAGTTGGGGATTTCTTATACCCCAGAGATGCGCTTACAAATGGCGTTGTGGAGTTTAGAAACTGGACAAGCCCCGATCGAAGTTATGCGCCGCTATCAAGTACCCGTAGTCTCCCATGGCAGCCCTGATTGTCGAGATATAGAGGCTTTTAAGGAACAATTTACTCAGGGGCTAGGCTACTGTCCTGAAACCCTTGCCTAATTTTCCAAAGTTTTTCCAGAATATCTCCACAATACTTTAACTGTATTTTTACCCTAAGATAATTGTCTTAATTATCAACAGCATTTGATTAATAGTCAAATCAAAATCAAAGCAAATTAAGATTCTAGTTGGCAATGGTTTTAATCGGCAATATTTAGTCTACAGATAATTTCTAAAAATAATCTCAAGAATAATCTAATTACTCTGGTTAATGACCTGTTAATTGTCCATTTAGAATTTCATGATTCCGCATAACTGCAAGAGAAAACTGCCATGGGAAAATTTTTCACCTGTCCTTGGTGTAGTTATGCTCTGTTACTACACTTTAGTAATGGTAAACAGCAACTATACTGTCAGCATTGCCATCAGAAAGTACCTGTTAGTCTTGCCAATTCTGTAACCGAAACTCCCGGAAGTAACCGTAAAAATCAGCCCCCGATCACCGGAATCGCCCCAAGGCAACTTGCTCTCCAGCTTGCGGAAACGAAGGAATTAGCTGGGGTATCTCAGAGCGGCTCTCAGGGGGGGATTGATGCAACAACTATCAGAGCAGACGGCGTATTTGACAGAAGAAGGACAAGAATATCCCGAAGCGAAAGAAATGATCTTGCTCAGTTATGTGGCCCACTTTCTCAGTCGGGGCAAGGTAATATTTAGTCCCATCTATGGTGGGCTTCCCTATCGGGGGTGGGTTTACAAAAGTGTAGGCTATGACCCTCTCTTCTTAGAATTTTGGCTGCAATTGCATCGCCGCAAAGATTTCTCCCAGTTGTACTTAGAGGGCGATATTTATTGTTTTGGTCAGTTTTTTAATGACAGTTTTGAAGTAGGGGAGTGCGTTCATTGCAATCTTCAGATTCCGATGCCCTTGGGAATGCACCGCTATGGCGGGGGCTGCCATCTCTGCGATAAACAACCAACCAATAAGACACTAAATCTCTTGGTTGTGGGGACGGTTCCGGCTAATCTCTCTCTTTTCCAGAGGTTGTTTGCTCTCCGGGGGTTTAAGGTGATTTTTTTGGTGCATCCCTTGCAGGTGACGACAGAAATTCTAGAGGCGGGTATCGATTTAATTCTGCTCTACGATGAAGTTGAAGAAAAGGTGGGGCAGTTTTGGTTAGAGTTGCTCCATGGTCATGAGGAGTTGGCTGAGGTGCCGATCGCTGCCCTCAGTTGCCACACGGGATTTGGGACTAAAGCAGTAGATAACCACTTAGAGAGTTCTCTTCAACGGGATATTGGCAGCGAAAGTTTGGCGATGTCTCTACAGTATCTTGCCTATCAGCACGATCAGGCTCGATCGACCCTCTACTGGCTACCCCATTAAATTATTCTGAAATTATTCTGAAATTATTCCGAAATCACTGGAGAGTAGTTTTGGCAACAATGCGGGTTTTCTTGCGATCGCTATCGGAGAGATTCCCACCAGTTTGCAGACGAGTGGCGTTGTTTTGGAGGACGGTGGCGGCTTGAGTATCCCCCATTTGCCGAGCTGTATGTGCCGCAGATTGGAGGAGAGTGGCGGCGGAATTGCGATCGCCTTGTTGGAGTTTGATCTCTGCCATTTGGGTTTGGCGATATTTTCCAAGAGCTAGAACGGCTTGTTGGGCTTTGGGAGTCGGGGCGGCTTGATAGGTACTTTGGACGGTGAGAATCAGGGGAAATACGGGAGAGAGGAGATTTTCGCCATAGCCGGGATGATCATAGCTAATCTGCACCTGACCGATAGTTTGTGCACCGGGAGGCAAGTTATGCAAGTAAAGATTGGCAAGGATTAAGCGCTCCTGTCCTTGCATCAAGTCACCTAGGTAAACTCGGTAACTGGCTCCTTCCTGTTGGGGAGAAAGTTCGATCGTGTCGGGGCTACCTGGGCGATCGGCTTCATCTCGGCAAGGCGGGCTTGGGGGCTGAGGGTCAACAGCAGGGAAGCATTGGTCAAACCCACAGACTGGAGACGGGTAAACAAAGTTGCAAATTCTCTCACTGCCTGTTCTGGATATTCGATGTAGCGCAGACTTCCTGCCCCGGCATCGGCAATCTTCTCAAGAACATCTTGGTTCCATTTATCCCCAAACCCCAGAGTTTGCAAGCTGATTTTATATTCAGGAGCTAAACCCGCCAGTTTGAGGCAGCGCTGATTGTCTCCGTGTTCGTTTTCCCCATCGGTGAGGAGAAATATGTGGGAGACGGTGGCTTGTTTGCCTTTGGCTATTTCTGTCATGCCCAATTTTAGACCTGCATCGATCGATGTGCCGCCCCCGGCTCGGAGGCTCTGAATTTTTCTGCTAATGCTGGCTGGGTCTGTGGCTAACTGGTTGGGGACAATCACTTTTGCTTGGTGGTCAAAGGCAATCACAGAGATGCGATCGAGGGGGCGGAGTTGGTGGACTAAGCTCAGGGCTGCCTGTTGGACGGTTTCGAGGGGAGGGCCCTGCATAGAGCCACTGTGATCAAGGACTAGACACAGATTGAGGGGCATGGTTTCTGTCCCAGATTGGTCTTCGATCGCCGAGATTCCCAAGCATAGTTGACGTTGGTGATTTATTTGTTTCCCATCCAGATGGGCATCGCTCCAGAGAATTTCTAAACCTACTTTCATAGCACTTAACTGGGGTATTATTTTAGAGCTGTGCAAAACTTATTGACATTAATATTCAATTGTTCATTTACCCGATCGAAAATTCACATCATCATCCTCGGTAACACTTCATGGTAGATTCTATTCTGCAACTAGAACAAGTAACTAAACAATTTGCTGGGAGCATAGTTCCGGCAGTCAAAGAGATTACCTTTAGTCTAGCTCAGGGAGACATTTTGGGTTTGCTTGGGGCTTCTGGTTGTGGCAAAACTACCCTGTTGAGATTGATTGCGGGGTTTGAAGCCCTCCAAGGCGGCAGCATTCTTCTGCATCAACGGGAAATTGCGAGACCGGGCTATAGTTTACCGCCAGAGCAGCGAAATTTAGGAATGGTATTTCAGGATTATGCTTTGTTCCCTCATTTGACAGTGGCAAAAAATATCAGCTTTGGCTTGGGGAAATTAGCAGCAAGGGAGCTGCAACTGCGGGTGGGAGAGTCGATCGAGCTTGTTGGTTTAACAGGTTTAGAACATCGCTATCCCCATGAACTATCGGGAGGACAGCAACAACGGGTTGCCCTTGCCAGAGCCTTAGCCCCCCGCCCAGAATTAATCTTGTTGGATGAACCCTTAAGTAATCTTGATGTCCAAGTCCGGTTGCGGCTGCGTCAGGAGATTCGATCGATCCTCAAGGAAACTGGCATAGCAGCAGTTTTTGTCACCCACGATCAAGAAGAGGCTCTATCCCTGTGCGATCGGATTGTGGTTATGCAGGCTGGCAGATTAGAACAAATAGGCACACCCCAAGAAGTTTACAACTACCCCAATTCTCGGTTTGTGGCAGATTTTGTCACCCAAGGTAATTTTCTCCCCGCCCAGATCGTCGGCAATATTGTGCAAACAGAAATTGGTGATTTTGAAATTCCCGCAGAGATCCTAGACCACAGCAGCGATCGACGAGCCTCTAATTTAGCAATTAATTCAGATCATCCAGCTAATTCAACAATTAATCTCAAAAATCCTCTAGCTCTTCGCTAGAAGTCATGCTCCGCCAAGAAGACCTCCAGCTACAACCCAGTAATGGTGAGATGGGAATAGGAGAAGTCATGGTCAAAGACCGCCAATTTTTGGGTAGGGAATATATTTATCTCCTCAAAACCAAGACAGGCAAAACCCTACAGGCAAGGACAGATAAAGAAGTAACCCTAGAGATTGGGACTTTTGTTAAAGTGTCAGTGAACCCCGCCCAACTCCGATTTTTCTGAATCTCGATTGGAGTCCAGAACTGACTCCCTAGTTAGCTCTCTAGAAGATTCGGGAATTGTTGCTTTGATTGGCTCTCTGGTCGGGACTCTAGTTGGTTCTGAATCTTGCTCTAATAGGTTAATTGACCAGCGATATTCCACAGGAACTCGGAATTGCTCACAGGTGTTTTCTATTTGTTTTTGCTGAGTGAGAGCTTTGCGGAGACTGTAGATCAATTGTTGGACTTGCTCTCGGAGTTGGGGTTGTTGGTTGGCTGCGAAGGCAGTTTGTTGCTCAAGGAGTTGCAGAAGTAGTTCGTAATGCACATGGGAAGGCAGGGGCAGGGGGGACATAGTTAGCCTCTAATAATTAGCCTCTAAATAATTGACCTCAATAATTATTCTCAATAGTTATTTTCTAAGGAGATTCACAAAAATAACCAGCAAACAAAGTGGCGATCGCAGCCCGGATATCTGCTTGTTTCACAAGAGACTCTCCTACTAACACAGCATTAACTCCGGATTGTAGCACAAATTCTAGGTCTATACCCCCATGAATACCCGATTCACTGACCACGAGAATGCCCCGTTCTTGGATAATCTCTTTTTTTGTGGCAAGTAGGCGCTGGGTCGTCTGCAAATCCACAGAAAAATCTTCTAGATTCCGGTTGTTAATGCCAATTAAGCTAACTTCCGAAAGAGCCAAAACTTGATCGAGTTCTTCTGCCGTGTGGACTTCGATCAAGGCTATCATCCCCAAGGATTTAATGATTTTGGTAAAGTAGCGCAGGTCTTGATCGCTGAGAATTGCCGCAATTAATAACACCGCATCCGCCCCGTGATAACGAGCGTAATAAATCTGGTAGGGATAAATAATAAATTCCTTGCACAGGAGGGGAATAGCTACCGCCGATCGAATCCTTTGGAGATTTTCAAAACTACCCTGAAAAAATTTACTATCCGTCAAGACTGACAAACAACTAGCTCCGCCCGCAGCGTAATCTTGAGCGATCGTCACCGGATCAAAATCTTCTCGAATCACTCCCTTACTCGGTGAGGCTTTTTTTACCTCTGCAATCAAGGCTGGTTTTGTTGCCCCGTCCCGCAGAGCCGCCAGAAAATCCAAGGGGGGAGGGATCAGGGTAATTTGTTTCTGGAGTGTAACTAGCGGGAGCCGTTCTCGCCACCTAGTGACTTCCCCTTCCTTATACCAAACAATCTCTTCCAAAATGTTGTGGGGCTGGGCATCAGGCATAGGAACCTGATAATTAAACATACTGGCAGAAATAGTAGAAGCGGGGGGACGGCGACGAATTTGCATTGTATAGGTTGCTAAATGGAACAGTTAAAGATTCAGTTGGGGGCTGCCATGAAACGAAATTATTTCCTATGCTAAGATCCTCTTGGAAGTTAGAAATTTATTTTTTGATCACTTATTTTTTGATTACAGTATTTGATCACAGCATTTTAGAGATTCTACCAAAATATTTCCAAATTTCTAGCTCCTCTTGACAACTCTGCCTGTTCACACCATGGAAACCTTGTTTCTCTTTATTCTGCTTGGTTTAGCAACTTACTATATTATCAGCCGGGGAGTGACAAAGATCACGACAACTCCCCCGTGGATGTTGTGGTTGGTATTAATGACTCCGGCGATTTCTCTGACCCTGTGGACTTTGGCGTACGGAGAAGGGAGAACCATGCCTACCCCCTTAGTTTTAGGATTGTTTATTTTTTCGCCCGTGTGCTATTGGCTCCTTGTGGAAGCAGGTCGAAAGGACAAATCTGCTCAGGTAGGGCAAGCGACAAAAACTGAACCCGAAAATCTGGTGACTCCGCCTCCCCTACGCCCGATCTCGAAGGAGGAGGAGATGAAGCTGCGGCAGTGTTTTCCTTGGGGAATTTATTATCTCCAGAGTGTGGAATATTTTCCGCAGGCGATCGTCTGTCGGGGGAAATTGCGGACAAATCCCGATCGAGCCTACCAAACGGTAAACCAAAATATTAAAAATCTCTTTGGCGATCGCTTTTATATCATTTTTCAGGAAGCAGCCCTAGGTTCTCCAGTTTTTACCCTCGCTCCCAATCCCCACGCCCGAAATTTGCAGACTTCTCAACCTCTTCAAGATTTTCAAGCCCCTGAAGATGTTCAAGACTCCCCCAAATCTGCAACCTCCCCTAGGTCCCCCAATGCCGAACCCCTCTTCCGTCCGGGGCTTGCCCTTGCCCTATTTTCTGCACCTTGTTTACCACCACGGCGATCGGGGCAGAATTTGTCGGCTTATCTACCAAGGAAATCCAGCGCAATCCCGCCCTCCTGCTCCAAGGTTTACCCTATGCGCTCTCCCTAGTTACCATTCTTAGTATTCAGAAACTAGGATATTATTTCACTACCCGCTACTACCAGATTCCGACGACTCTGCCCTACCTGATCCCTGCGCCATTTTTCTTGGGGACTCTCGGCGCTTTTATCCAGAAACGATCGCCGCCGCCCCACCGCCGGGCCATATTTGATATGGGTATGGTTGGCTCTTTGGCGGGGCTACTGGTGACTCT
>JAAUUE010000242.1 GCA_012031635.1 Coleofasciculaceae cyanobacterium SM2_1_6
AAGTCCCTCTCCCTAGGGAGAGGGATTTAGGGTGAGGGTCATGATTCACGCAAGAAGTCTATGTTCTAAATTAGATTGCTTCTGGTCGGTGATTCCACCCGCCGCAGGCGGGTGAAATAATTTGAGATTGCTGTAGTTGAGGATTCTTTAGATTAAGGCTTGAGTTTAGCTTTGATGAACTGTCCAAAAATCCCAAAGCAAAGGGCGACTTCTACACCCAAGATTGCATCAGCAAAGTAGTGATGGTGGGGACGATCGAGATGATTTTGGCTAATAGCTTCAAAGTTTATGGATTGATTGCTAACAGGAATATTCAAAAAATCCCAGTGACTTCCTTCACCGATCTCCACAGACCAGTTTCCCGGAATTGAATAATCTGGCTGAAAGATAAATATTCCCTGTTCATTTGTTTGTCCCTTAATCGGTTCTAAACCCAATTCACTAGGAGGGCGGACCACTACCGCCGCATTCTCAAACGCTTCGCCAGTACTAAAAGTCAACTTAATTTCTAACTCATTAGCTCGTAATTGATAGTTGGTTTCTACAGAATGGGCAAAGGCTGGACTAGGGAAACTGATGATACTAAAAAGACTCATGAAGCCGAAGAGAATAGCGGTAAAAACTGGAAGAATTAGGCTTCTTAATAACTGATTTATTTTCATTTATTTACTTGACTTTTTACTTGGTTTTTTACTTAGTGAATGGTGTTAACGATCGTTATCCCCAAGCATCTGGGAGAGAATTGGTAGCAACAAAAGTTAGACCTATACCAATGATTACCACCACCACCGCACTAAACAGGGATAGACGTTGGAGAATACCTTCAGTTTGGGGGAATTTTTCTAGCCACTGACGAGCGAAAACAGCTAATAAACCCAAAATTACCAGCACGCAAGATAAACCCAGACTAAAGCCACTGACCAAAAATAAGCCATAGGCGATATGGTGAAGAGCGATCGCTCCCAAAAGCATTATTAGGGCTGTGGGGCAGGGAACCAGTCCGCCGGCAATGCCTAGTTTAACTAAAGAACTAAGGGTCATCGTTGCAGCAGGGGGATGATGGTGATGATCATGATGATCATGATGGTGATCATGGTCATGAGTATGTTCTTGGGAGCTATGGGCATGAGAATTATAGCTATGAGAATGAAGTCGCTGTTTGAGGAGACTCAAGCCGACCAGAAAAATAGTAATACCACTAACGCCACTGAGGACGGGGTATAACTGCTCTGGCACAACGTAGGCTGAGGCAAAGAGAGCGATCGCCCCCAGAAGAAAAATGCCGATGGTATGGGTAATAGTGGTAGTCACTCCCAATAAAATTGCCTGTTGGGGAGTCCCTTGGGAACCAATCAGATAGGCGCTCACTAGGGTCTTGCCATGACCGGGAGCAAGGGCATGAACTGCCCCAAACCCAAAGGCGATCGCCATCCCCATTAACGTTGTCCCTACAGTCGGCTCTGCTGTAGCGATCGAATCTAAGATTGCCCCAAAATTTGCCCCAAAATAGGATTCTAAATTCCCCCCCAAGGGCAGGGAGAACTCAGCGTGACCTAGATGGGCGAGGATAAATTCTTGATCCATAGTCTTTAACCACTTGCAGTTTTAAGATTGCAGTTTTAAGAATAATTCACTAGTAGTAATACCCTCACTGCTGCCATAGCTAGTAAAACTCATGGTTTCTAACTTCTCCAATAAAGGACTCAAGGGAACTTCAATTAAGCGGAGGAGGGGAAACTGGGCTTCGAGGAGAGGGCGGACGGTGAGCCAATCTAGATAGATGTAACCTTGGTTTGGGTCAGCAAAGGGGGCAAGGGCGGCTTGAAAACCAGTGGCAGTAGGCAAAGGCTGGCTCCCAACTCCTAGGGCGGCTCCCATGGCAGCGATCGAGGAGGCGAAGATTTCGTAGTCCTTTTGAGTATCATCCAAGGTCTGCTGCACCGTAGTATGCACACCCCGGACTAGAGTATCCACAGATTGTAATCCCTGGGCTGTTTTCTGTGATTGTAATTGTGTCCAGAGGGTAACGGGCTGCTCGGCTATTTTTAGAGGGGTGATACTAAAACCAGATTCTAGAGCCAATTGGTCTAGGTGGGCGATCGCTTCCTTTGCTAATGGATCAGATTTTTCAGCAACGAAGAGCCAGTTTCCGGTCATTGCCGCATCTTCCCTAAAACTAACCTTGGACTCAGCTTTAGACTCAGCTTTAGACTTAACTTTAGCCAGAGCTTTAGCACCTCCCCCATCCCCAGGAGGCAGCCAACTCAAGGCATAATCTCCCGTCACCCAAGGCAACAAGTCAGTACCTAAATTGAGATGCAGTTGACTATCTAGGCGGCTCAAGAGATTCTCTAGTTGCGTAACTAGCAAAGTTTCCCCAGTTTCCTGAGTTTTGTCAGGGGGAGTCAGGATTTGCTCCAGAAATTCTCCAAGGTTATGCCCACTCACTACTAAGCCACTGGTGCTGGGAAGATAATTATCTAGGGGGCTAGGAAAATGGAAAGTCGGGATGCGATTCTCTGTTGGGGAGGCTACACCAACGCTGGGGGTAGAGTCTGGAGAAATTAGGGAAGTTTCTAGAGAAGTTTTTGGGGCAGTTTTCAAAGCAGTAGTTGCCATTAAGCCTCCATCTTTTTGCGAGAGGGCGATCGCCAGACTACTAAAAGGCGGTTCCTGGGCTAGTTCTCCATGCTTCCCTAACCAAGCACTGAGGGCGGGCAGGTTGACAAAACTTAAACCCAGTCGGGGTTGATCTAATTTGCCTAGGGTTGCTTGATAGTCGGCAGCTTCGGTAAGACTAAGAGCGATCGCTTGGGCATTATTAATAGCTTGGCGCAACACTTGAGGATGGTTAGCAATAAGAACGAAGCGATCGCCCACCACTGTACTCGCCACCGTACCTGCCCCCAAATTCACTCCAGAATTCATTCCCGAACTTTCTAAGGAATCTCCAAGACTATTAATATCTTCAACTTGGGGAGAAATAATTTCTGTGCCTTTGTAGGGAATAAAACTCAATTCGGTTCCTGTAATCAGCTTTTGGGAGAGCCATGTTTGCAAAAATTCCCGGCTGACTGCTCCATCCTTGGTCGTGGCAACTAGGAGATAACCGGGCTGGACTCCATTTTGGAGATTGTGGTCAAAATCTAAGTCTGTAATGGCTAGAGTGATTTCTTCGCCTAGCCAAGGTTCTAGGTCTTTTTTGTAATCTAGGTTTTGTTTATTCAGGAAAGACTTGATGGCAGCACCGGCGGCGGGTTGGTTCCAGAGTTGGTTCAGCCCTGTGAGCAAGGAGACCACGAGGGGACTCTGCTTAGAAACAAACATGACTCCTTGGGGGGGTAGATTTTTTGTGGCTCCCAAGGAACTGCCCCCACAACCCGCCAGCAGACCCATACACGCCACAAAGACGATCGCCACCAAAGCCGAAACCAAGCGCTGTTTCATAACTACCTAAAAACTTTAACTAATTTAATTTAATTAGCCTATTTAACTAAATCTGTCCAAAACCAAAATGCTATTGTCACCAGTCTACCGCAAATCTAGGGATGCTTTTTCTCGATCGAACTTTGATCGAATTTTGCCACAAAATAATAATTAGGGGCATAGCATAGATCTACACCCCCAATTGAACTTTTCATTAATCTCTAGCTAACTATGGCAGTGCTAAATGATTTCACCCGCCAGAAGTAATCTAATCTAGCAAATGATTTAGGATCGCCGTAATGCTGACTAATTAAATATTTAAGTTAAGTATCTGAAATTTTCAGGTTGGCTTCTAAGGGCAGTTACCGAGGTTGCCGGAGCTACCGGGTTGACCATTGCTGACCCAGCCGCTAACCGGGGCAGTGATCTGGAGCCATTGACGACCACCTTCTACTCTAGTTACTGGAGGATTTGCCAAAGTAACAGTTTGTCCATTAGCAACCCCACCGACTAAGTTGCCGCCGGGAGTAGCCCGAATTGCCAAGCCGCCACCAATGGGCGATCGCACCAAGCGACAAGTTCCGCCGGGGGTTACTGGAGGAGTAGTAGTAGGAGGATTAACAACCGTAGTACAGGGAAGCACATTACCGCCAGTTCCCGGTGCGCCGTTAGCGATCCAGCCCGTAGCTCCATTGGATAGAGTAATTTGTACCCAGTTGATCCCGCCCACAGTATTGACGGTAGCAGGAAGAGTAGAAAGATTTACAGTCTGGAGATAGCCGACTAAGCCAATGACAGCCGCAGTTAAGCTAGGTTGCGCCCGGATATTCAAGCCTTCGGGAACTACGGAGCGGCGGCAGCGATCGGGGGCTGCTTGAGCCAACAGGGGGCTATCCACAGGCAGGGTTTCGAGGGAAGCATTGGTGGTAGCCGCAAAAACTGGGACAAAGTTACCAACCATGGAGACCACCGCCACACCCAATCCAAACAAGAAATTTCTATACCTACTGGTATTACTACATTGCATAATTATGACTCCTCACAAAAACCTTATTCAAGAAACTATTTTGATCAAGCTCCGAGCAGAAATTGTTAAGGACTAGACAATTCTTAACCATAGCTCCGGTTCGCTAGACTTGACATCAAGTATATCAAGACTCTTGGTTCCTAGGGGGAATTCTTGCACAACTGTAGTAATTCACCGTATTTTTACGGAGTTTACTTCAAGATTTTTAAGAATTTTTTGCAGGCTTGGGGTTAACAATTTCTAAGCAACAATTTCTAAGCAACAATTTCTAAGCGGAAGGTACAACCAGATTTTCTAGCCCTTTGATGACTTGGGCAGACTCGATCGTGTCTCCAGCCCGGAGACTAGCTAAGACTTCTTTTCCCTCAGTTAAATAACCAAACACAGCATAGCGTCCATCTAGTAAATTTCGTCCGGCGGGGGTAAGTTCTGGCTCAAACAAAAAGAAGAAAAACTGGGAAGAGCCACCATTAGCATCAAACTCTGGATGCCCCATGACCACGGCTCCGTAGGCAGAAAAGGGGAGAGCAGGGAGGTCACGGTAGCGACCAGCATCTTCTAGGGTGATCCCATAGGTCGGTTCCGAGTCTCCTGCTGCCAAAATTTCGAGGGGGATCGATCGATACTCCTTGGTATCAGGGTCAATAAATCCGGCGGCTTCACCGGGAGGATCCCCAGCTTGGACGGTGAAGGATTCCTCCGCACTGGTAATCTCTAGCCCATCATAAAAACCCCTCTGGACTAAATCGACAAAGTTGCCAGCAGTCACGGGGGCACTGTAGCCATCGACGACGAGGGTGATTTTACCTTTGGTAGTTGTCAGGTTAATGGTGGCTCTGCCCTTGAGTTGGGGAAGATGGCTATACTCAGCAGGAACTGTGAAGGGAAAACCCGTCACCATCATTTCTTCGATCGTCCCCACTTGATCGAGGAGTTGACGGCGTTGAGTCCAGACCTGTTCTGCATCCTTAACTTCTATGGCTTGGCGAATAGTGGTCAGCCCTGTTTGGAGTCCGGCGATCAAGTCTTCGGCGGCAGCTTTTTGGGCTTCAGGAATAGCTGCTAAAATTTGACTAGTTCGATCGCTCAATACCCTCTCGGCTTTGCTCACATCTTGGGCTACAGGTTTCCAGCGCTTGCCCCGGAGCTGATTGGCAATATCTTCGAGGCTACCCTGCACTTGGCGAATGGGCGGGTTATTTATGGGCAGAGCATACCGCAGAATCGCTTTCCCGTCGGTGATCGCATTGCCACTGGGCAGACCGCTACTATTGTTGGGCAGAAAGCCAAGTATACGGGAGTTACTAAAGGAGTTACTAAAATTAAAATTACTAAAACTGCCCCAACTCTGGGTAGGAACTATCCCTGTAGCTGCCACAGCCGATCGAGGAGCCACAGTGAGCAGAAATACAACTAAAATCCCCACTAACCAAAGCTTCCGGCAAAAATCTCTCATCCTAAATTCCCACATATAGCAAAACCTAAATCTGTTTCTAAAATTTCATCTATCAAATCTATTAAAAAGCCGAAAAAGCCGAATAAACCTAGTTCTCAATTCACACCAATAATGTACCAATGACGTACTAATAATAGCTGGCTGATGCCCTAATTATACTTTGAATAGCCGTATCTTTCGAGACTACGTATTAACTCTCTATCATTCCCATGCATTAATATAGGCTACGGATCGAACATAGATTTGGTATAAATTCGGCATAGATTCAGCAGCTATTAGAAAAATTAGATTCCCATGACTATTTTTGAGCAAATGGAGACGGCAGAAAAGCAGGTAATCTCAAAGCAGAGGGTTGCCGATTATGGGGAAGTGTATACCAGCAAGCGAGAAGTTCGGGCGATGCTGGATTTGGTGCGGCGGGAGACAGAGCGGATCGAGTCGAGGTTTTTGGAGCCTGCCTGTGGGACGGGAAATTTTTTGGCGGAAATTTTGGAGCGGAAATTAGAAGTTGTGGTAATGCGCTATGGGAAGGTGCAGCTAGAGTATGAGCGGAATGCAGTGCTGGCGGTGTCTTCGCTCTATGGGATTGATATTTTGGAGGACAATATTCGAGAATGCAGCGATCGCCTCTTTGAGATTTTTAACCAGCAATACAATCAACTCTTTGCAGATTTAACCAAGCAGGAATGCCAAGCAGCAGTGCGGTACATTTTGAGCCGGAATATGATTCATGGGGATGCCTTGACCCTAAAAACGGTGGGTGAAAATCCCCAACCAATTATTTTTTCGGAGTGGTCGCCAGTAAATGGCAGCATGATCAAGCGCCGGGATTTTGCTTTTCAGGAGTTACTAGCCCACGAAAGTATGATGGAGCTACCACTTTTTGCAGATACGGGGGAAGATGTGTTTATCCCTACGCCAGTTAAGGATTTTCCGGTAGTACATTTTTTGAAGATAGGGGATAGGATATAGCTAAAGAATTACAAATATTTTGCAGGTAAGTTTGTTTATACTGATTCAAGAAATTACCGAAAAAGTACCTTTGCTATCTTCTCAAGAGCTTCTCAGCTTGATGGAGGTGATTATTACATCATTGAAGGAAAAACAAAATTCTGAGCAACAAGTTTTCTGTAACAAAATTACGTCAAAAGTAAGTTTATCGGATGTTTTGATGGTGATCCTGATTTAGCGGCTAACTCAGAAGTAAATTT
>JAAUUE010000243.1 GCA_012031635.1 Coleofasciculaceae cyanobacterium SM2_1_6
GACCAAATGGCAGTGCATGTAGCCGTTGTCGATCGAAGCCCAAGCCGAAGCCCGATGTTAATGTTGGCATCCCATCAATGTCCTTTCTCCCGCCACCGGGAAGCCGATCGTCCATCCCAGCCAAGATATGGTTTTGGGTTGTTACTACCTCACCGCCGAAAATCGGGATGCTACCAAGGGAGCCGGAGTCCATTTCAGCAATCTTGAGGATGTAGTTCGAGCCTACGAGCAGCGAGAAGTGGATCTCCATGCCTACATCTGGGTGAAGTACGACGGGCAGGTACGCACCCTCAAACCCGATGAAGAGGTACTAGAGCAGCGAGAAAGTGAAGATGGCACCGTAACTAAAGTTTACCGGGAACGCCGAGTCCGAGAAGATGCCGAGGGCAATATTCTCTCGCAATTTGTCCGCACCACCCCGGGGCGAATTATCTACAACCAAACCATCCGGGCGGCACTTATCAGCTAATTTACTGAACAATCAATCACCACACCAACCACAGAATCATGAGTAAAGAACCAGCTTTTTACAACCGGATTGTAGATAAAGGACAGCTACGGAAACTAGTATTTTGGGCTTTCACCAACTACGGCAGTATTAGAGCTTCCCAATTAGCAGATAAGTTAAAAGATTTGGGCTTTAAGTTTGCCACCAGAGCCGGGATTTCCATTAGTGTTGAGGACTTGCAAGTGCCGCCGATTAAGCGACAAATGCTAGAGGAAGCCGAAACCAAGATTCGGGATACCGAGGAGCGTTTTTCTAAGGGCGAAATTACCGAGGTAGAGCGGTTCCAAAAAGTAATTGATACTTGGAACAGTACTTCTGAGTCTCTTAAGGATGAGGTGGTAAAAAACTTCCGGGCGACGGATCCCCTCAACTCGGTGTATATGATGGCGTTCTCCGGGGCGCGGGGGAATATCTCCCAAGTGCGGCAGTTGGTAGGAATGCGGGGCTTGATGGCAAATCCCCAAGGGGAAATTATTGACTTACCCATTAAGACCAATTTCCGGGAAGGCTTGACGGTGACGGAGTATATTATTTCTTCCTACGGAGCGAGAAAGGGGCTGGTAGATACAGCCTTGCGGACGGCAGACTCTGGCTACCTCACTCGGCGGTTGGTGGATGTGTCGCAGGATGTGATCATCCGGGAGGTGGATTGCGGTACGAGCCGGGGGTTACTGGTACGCCCCATGCGGGATGGAGATCGAGTCTTGATTCCCCTAGCCGATCGACTGTTGGGCAGAGTCCTCGCCGAAGATGTGATCGATCCCAAAACTGGGGAAGTCATTGCCACACGCAACCAAGCCATTGATGATGATCTGGCCCAAGTAATTGGCGCTGCCGTTGAGTCGGTGGTGTTGCGATCGCCCCTCACTTGCGAAGCCTCCCGGTCTGTGTGTCAAAAGTGCTACGGTTGGAGCTTAGCTCACGGGAAGATGGTAGACATGGGCGAAGCGGTGGGGATCATTGCTGCTCAATCCATTGGCGAACCCGGAACCCAGTTAACCATGCGGACTTTCCACACGGGGGGAGTATTTACCGGAGAAGTCGATCGACAGGTCCTCGCTGAATTTCCCGGTCTTGTTAAATTCTCAGACAGTCTCCGCACCCGGGGAGTCCGGACTCGCCATGGAGATGAGCGGGAGCAGGTAGAAGTAGCGGGTGATATTTTAATTGTGCCCCTGACGGGAAAACAGATCGCCCAACCTATCAGTGTGACTCCCGGTTCCCTCCTGTTGGTGCAGGATGGGGATCAGGTAGTGGCAGGGCAACTCCTAGCAGAGGTCACTCAAGCAAAATCCCGGCGGTCTACGGAGCGGGCGGTGAAGGATGTGGCTTCGGCGCTGGCGGGGGAAGTGGTATTTGCGGATCTAATTCCTGAAGAAAGAACCGATCGCCAAGGGAACACGACCCGCACAGCCCAACGGGGGGGCTTGTTGTGGATTCTCTCTGGGGAAGTGTATAACCTGCCGCCAACGGCGGAAGCAGTGGTGAAAAATGGCGATCGAGTAGCGGCGGGAGACATCCTTGCAGAAACCAAACTCATCTCCATCAACGGCGGCACAGTTCGTCACACAGCCGGACAACGGGAAATTGAAATTATCACGGCTTCTGTGCTTCTCGATCGAGCTTCAGTCTTCACCGAAAGCACTGGCACTGCCGATCAGTACGTGATCCAAACCATCGGCAATCAGCGCTTCCTCCTCAAGGCTGCCCCCGGCACCAAGGTACAGAGTGGTCAAGTAGTCGCCGAACTCATCGACGATCGCTACCGCACGCCCACGGGGGGGATTGTTAAGTATGCGGGCATTGATGTCAGCAAACGCAACAAAGCTAAGCAAGGCTACGAAGTGATCAAGGGCGGGACAATTCTCTGGGTTCCCGAAGAATGCCATGAAGTCAACAAAGATATTTCCCTCCTCTTGGTAGAAGAAGGGCAGTACGTAGAAGCTGGCACGGAAGTAGTTAAGGATATTTTCTGTCAGAGTGCGGGGATTATTGAAGTCGTTCAGAAAAATGACATTTTACGGGAGATTGTGATCAAGCCCGGCGAATTGCACCTAGTGGATGAGTTCCCCGATCCCACCCAGAAGCCAGAGGGCAAGATTGCCAACCCCGGTACGGAAGTAGTCCCCGGCACGGTGATCACCGAAATGCGCTACTGCGAGTACGTGGAAACCCCCGAAGGCGGGGCAATGCTGCTGCGTCCGGTGGTGGAATATCCGGTTGCCGATGAACCCAATGTCCCTTCCCAGGCTTCTGTCAATGCTTCGGGGGCGATCGATATCGAACTCCGGGCAGTACAACGGATTGCCTTCAAAGATGGGGAACGAGTGAAATCTGTCCATGGGGTAGACTTGCTACGGACTCAGTTAATCTTGGAAATGAGCCAAGAGCGCACCACCGAGCACGTTTCCACCACCCAGCTAAGCGCAGATATTGAATTAATTCCCGCCGATGATGACAGTGAAGTCAAGCGCCTCCAGTTAGTAATTTTGGAATCTCTGGTAATTCGCCGGGATAGCAGTGCTGACCCCCTCGGTGGGGCTACCCAAACCCGCCTCTTGGTAGAAGATGGCGATAAAATCCCCCCCGGAGCCGTCGTCGCCCGTACCGAAATCCAGTGTCATCAAGCTGGGCAAGTGCGGGGCATCAAGGCGGATAGTGAGGCAACGCGGCGGGTGTTAATCATGCGCGAGAGTGACCAATTTACAGTCCCAGCTACGGGGAAGGCTCTAGTCAAAGAGGGCAGTCTTGTGGTTGCTGGGACTAAACTCACGGCAGACACGATCGCCCAGCAGTCGGGACAGGTGATCGAAGTCACCCCCAACACCATTACCCTGCGCTTGGCTCGTCCCTACCGGGTATCGGCGGGAGCTATCCTGCAAATTGATCAAGGCGACTTGGTGCAACGGGGGGATAACTTGGTGTTGCTGGTATTTGAGCGATCGAAGACCGGAGATATTATCCAGGGTTTGCCGAGAATTGAAGAACTCCTCGAAGGCAGAAAACCCAAGGAAGCCTGTGTCTTGGCGCGGCGACCCGGCGAAGCGCAGGTGATCTACGAACAGGATGAGACGGTGGACATCAAAGTCATCGAAGCCGACGGGACAATTTCTGACTATCCCCTCGCTCCCGGACAGAATGCCCTAGTTTCCGATGGTCAGAAGGTGACAACCGCCGAACCCCTCACCGATGGCTTGGCAAACCCCCACGAAATTCTGGAGGTGTTCTTTAACCTCACCAGAGAAACCGAGGGTGTATACGAGTCGGCGCTGATTGGTTTGCAGAAAGCTCAAGAGTTTCTAGTGAATGAAGTCCAGTCGGTATACCAATCCCAAGGGGTAGAAATTTCCGATAAACACATTGAGGTGATTGTCCGGCAGATGACCAACAAAGTCCGGGTGGATGACGGCGGTGATACGACGATGCTACCGGGAGAACTGGTGGAATTGCGGCAGATCGAGCAGGTTAATGAAGCCATGGCTATTACCGGGGGCGCTCCGGCGCAGTACACGCCTGTTCTATTGGGGATTACCAAGGCATCTCTGAACACCGATAGCTTTATCTCGGCAGCGAGTTTCCAAGAAACTACCAGAGTCCTCACAGAAGCAGCGATCGAGGGTAAATCTGATTGGCTGCGGGGTTTGAAGGAAAACGTGATCATTGGTCGCTTGATCCCCGCCGGGACTGGCTACAATGCCTACGAAGAGCCGATGCTGCACAGTGTCGACCCCATTGACCTCTCTAATAGTAGTGATAACTTTGCCTACGGAGAAATGGGCATTGCCGCTGACCTCGCCGATGATGATTCCCTCGTGGATATGGTGTTGGACGATCGGACGGCTAGAGCCTATAGCCTTGAAGAGCGAGCTGCCTTTGGCATGACTCCCACCAGTCCTTCGGTGCTGGATGCTGACCTCGAAGCGGATGATGATTATGGGGATGATTTTGAAGATGAAGGGGACGAATTTGAGGATGATTTTGAGGATGATGCCTAGGATGGGCAGGAAAGCTCAGAATTAGATTTAAGTTTCAGTCTAATTTTAGGGGGATCTGCGGATCCTCCTTTTTTTCAGTGAACAGTTATCAGTGAGCAGTTATCAGTGAGCAGTTATCAGTGAGCAGTTATCAGTGAGCAGTTATCAGTTATAGTGCTAGACAGCTTAATTAGGGCAAGGCTCGATACGTTGGCTGAGCGAAGTCGAAGCCGAATTTGTCTTAACTTTTATGGCAATGACTATATTTAATCAAATTGCTAGGTAAAGTGAGTTAAAAAGGATGAGTTAAAAGTGAATCAACTAGATCCATTAGATCAATCAGGTCAATATTTTGCAACGGTGGCACGGGGGTTGGAGAGTCTGGCGGCGCAGGAACTGGAAAGTTTAGGGGCTGAGGCTGTGACCTTGGGGTTTTGTGGGGTGAGTTTTCGGGGCGATCGCTCCCTGCTCTACCGAGTTAACCTGTGGGCAAGATTACCCTTCCGAATTTTGATGCAAATTCACCAATTCCCTTGTCTCGATGCTCAGGCTCTGTACCGGGGAATTCAAGCTATCAAATGGGAGCAGTACCTCACCCCCAAGCATAGTCTGGCAGTCAGTGCCACCGGCGGAAATAGCCAACTCAACCATACTCACTTCACTGCCTTACAGGTGAAAAATGCGATCGTCGATCAACAGCAACGAGTCTGGGGCGATCGCTCCCCCGTGGATACCCAAGAGCCAGATCTACGCATTAATGTCTTTATCGACAAAGAAGACCTTTGCACGGTCAGCTTAGATAGCTCTGGTACTAGCCTGCATCGGCGGGGTTATCGTCCGGCGGTAGGACAGGCTCCCCTCAAGGAATCCTTAGCAGCAGCGTTGGTGCAACTAGCGGGTTGGTCAACCGATTTACCTTTTCTGGATCCCCTCTGTGGTTCTGGCACTCTGCCCCTCGAAGCCGCCCTCCAAGCCCTAGACATGGCTCCGGGACTATTTCGAGAACGCTTTGGCTTTGAAACTTGGACAGATTTTGATGCGACCTTATTCGATCGACTCCTAGAGGAAGCCTCCACTCGGCAGAAGTTCCTGCTGCCTGCGCCAATTTTGGGGAGTGATGCAGATTCACGGGTAATTAAGCAAGCGATTACTAATGCTGAGAATTGCGGGGTCGATCGTCAAGTCCAATTTACCTGTACTGAACTAGCTCACCTAGAAGCTCCGGCGGCGCAGGGAGTTTTGGTGTGTAACCCGCCCTATGGGGAACGTATTGGTCGAGATCAAGAATTATCTGGACTTTATAAACTCTTGGGGGATGTGATGAAACGGCGGTTTAAGGGCTGGACAGCTTTTGTCTTGAGCGGGAATCGAGAACTAACGAAGGCGATCGGACTCAAGCCCAGTCAGCAAACCCAAATTTTTAATGGTTCCCTACCCTGCCAGTTCCTCAAGTACGAATTATATTAATTCCATTCTCCTTGGAGGGTAAACGCTGCCCAATAGTAGGGAGCTACCCAATTTCGAGAGTTAAACGTTTCTAGCTGAGCGGCTCTCAAGGCGGCGGCAGGGCTGAGGTTTTCCTGCAACATCTTTTCATAGAACTTACCCATCAAGTCGGCGGTTTGACTATCTGGTACAGCCCAGAGACTAGTTACCACCCTCGGTGTCCCGGCATACATCAAGCCCCTAGTTAAACCAATCAATCCCTCCCCCTGCACTACTTCCCCTAAACCAGTTTCGCAAGCACTCAGGACTACTAGATCGGCGTTAAAATTTAGATTGAAAATATCACCTAGTAATAAATAGCCATCTTGCTGTTGACCATTTTCTCCTACCAGAGACATGACGATGCCGGATAGTTCTGGTTTTTGGGCGTTGGCGAAGCCGTGGGTTGCCCAGTGGATGAAGCGGTATTGAGAAAGTTGGTTACTGAGGGCATTTTCCCGGTTTGCCTGAAAATCAAAGTAAGCTAAACGATCGCTTTCAGGGACTAGATTCAGGATGGTATTGGCTTCTTGACGAGTGCCGGGGAGACGGTTCCATGCGCCTCTGGTATCACGGGCGGCTCGATCGAAGTTCTGAGCAATTAAAGATAATTCATTAGTCGGGACGGGAGTGGAGTGCTGAGTTACTCGCTGGTCATCGGCAGCAAAAACTGGATCAGCCAAGATTGCTAGAGTTTTCGGAGCCGGGGGACGGTTTTGAGTTTCGTTACGGAGGGTGTGCAGAGTGGAGGCTGAGGGCAAGTAGACAACCTCGTTATTGACTAGCAGGGGTTGGTATCGATTATTTTCGGCTCTAGGATCGGGTAAGGCTCCAAAGGGAACATATTGCAAAGCGCCATCACTGATAATTACTATTCGTCTATTACCAATCTTTTCTAGGACTGGTTGTAGGAGAATGTTACTAAGCTCGGAAGTCTCATTGATAAAGGTGTTCCGGTTGGTGCGGGGTTTTGTCACCTGGGGGCGGACTTTTTGATTGATGAGGTCTTCAATGATTTTTCCGGCTGGCAGTTCATAGCTACTCATCTCGGTTTTGCTGATGAGCCAGAGATAGCTGCGTTTCTCGCCTAGGGAATAGGAAAGGATAACGGTGTTGTC
>JAAUUE010000244.1 GCA_012031635.1 Coleofasciculaceae cyanobacterium SM2_1_6
CTCTTTTTTTTATTTTATTTTTTTGTTTTATTTTTTTATTTATTTTTTTTGTTTGTTTTGAAATTATTTATTTTGCAAGTTATTCCAGAGATAATTCATTTTGCGGACGGCTTTTTGGAAAAAGTTGGGTTTGAGAATCACGAGCATATCTTGATAGGTAGTGAAATCTTTGCGCCCACACCAAGAGCCATAATGTTTACTGAGAAGAGAGAAGCCTCGATCGCCAATTAACGAAGCAACGACTGGTTCTAGAAACCCGGTGGCATTTTCTGGTTTTTCTTGATTACTGGTGAGGCAATCCCCTAGGTCATAAATTAGGTTCTGGGTACTTTTGCCATCTTTGATCAGGGATTGAGATTCTGCATTCAGCAAAAAACAAGTAAATAAACAACGTCCCCCCGGCTTGAGGACTCGTTTAATCTCATCAAAATAGTGGGAAATTTCATAGCCCCGCACATGGGTAAATACAGAAGTTAAAAATATGACATCAAAACTTGCATCAGGGTAAGGGAATATAAAGTCTTTGGCTTCGATGTCTCCCTCTGGGTTGTACCATTTATTATGAATATTGACCTTCTGAAATTGAAAGTTCGGGAACTGGGGGGTAATATGGGCTTGAGTCCACTGAATAAGGTGATCAATAATATCAAAACCTGCGTAGCGAGCCGTAGGCTTGAGGTAATAAGCCAAAACATAGGCGAGGCGACCAACGCCACAACCAACATCAAGGACGTGATCTGTGGGTTTGAGGCGGGCATAGTGGATCAGATAGGAGAGAAACTCTAGACCAACAGGCAGGAAAGCTCCGCCGATCGTGTGCATATCTTCCTCGCTGGGCAGGGGTAAGGAGGGATTGATAATAGCTAGGAGAGATTGACCAGTTTCTGAACCAAGTTTGGGAATCACCTCGACAAAAGCATCTTGAAGATTTGAGGCGGCAAGTTTATCAAGAGGAATTTTGAGGCGAAATCTGGAGTTTTTGGCTGCGGGAATGTGGGGAAATGCTGCTTGTAATTTGGGGCTGGGGAGATTTGTTTCTAGGTCAAAGGCGGTGATTTTTCGACCCCTGATCTTGATTTCAAACCCAGTGAGGGGGCGTTCGACGGGAGAGATTAACCAGCCAGCCAATTTTAAGACTCCATCGTGGATATTGGCAATGTTAATCCAGCCTCTAACGGCGATGGGTCTAGTCGAGAACATTTTCAGAAATTCCTTTATTAACGAATATCAACGAATAAAATTATTAACATTCTAAAGCTACAGGGGGCTTTTATGAAATTGTATTTGATGCGCCACGGGATTGCGACCGAGCGGGGTACTTATCCAGAAGATGGCGATCGCCCCTCACCGAGGTGGGAATCAAAAAAACTCAACGGGTTGTCCAACAGTTACAAACATTAAACTTAAGTTTTGATCTCCTTGTCACCAGCCCTCTAGTCCGAGCGCAACAAACGGCGGCGATCCTCCAGCAGCAATACCCCCAAGTTCCTTTAGAAATTTCTATCCATCTAGCACCGGAGGGGAGTTTATCAGAATTTTTAACTTGGTTATTTGCGTATAATCAGCCAGATCATCAATCTTCGCCGCCGTCCGTTCATCCTCAGCCTTTGGGTAAAAATTCAGAACTAGGGGTAATCGCGATCGGGCATGAGCCAGATTTAGGGCATTGGGCAGAATTATTATTGTATGGACAGATCGGTGGGGGAATTTTGCTCAAGAAGGCAGGAATTATTGGTTTACAGTTACCCACCACCGGCGAGGCGATCGCCCAAAGCCAGCTATTTTGGTTAACATCTCCCAAATTACTAGCCATTGCCTGAGGGCGCTCCCAAGTAACCTGCTAAATTAAATTGCCTCTGGTAGGGGACTCTACCCGCCTTCGGCGGGTAAAATCCTTGAGGATTGCCATAGTTGCCGGAGCCGAATCTTGATCCTCAGCCATAAATTTGCCTAGCACCGGGACAATTTTGTGAGAAAATAGAAGCAATTTCTCATCTAATCAACTTTTTCCTGAACACAACTCCATAAATTCAGGTAAGTTCTTGTTGTTTAGTTGTAGCTATTATCTAAAACTTAAAATTTAAGACTTAAAATCATGAAGGTTGGCGATCGTATCCGTGTCACTCAGTCTGTTATTATCTATCATCACCCCGCCCACAAGGGAGAGGGATTTGACCTCAAAGGGCAAGAGGGGGAAATTATTGCCGTGGTTACTGAGTGGCAAGGCAGACCCGTGAGTGCCAACTTTCCCATTCACGTAAAATTTCCCGAAAGGCTCAAAGCCCACCTGCGAGAGGATGAGCTAGAGATAATTGAGGGATAATTGAGGGATATAGCAGTCCTAAAGGATTTCACCCGCCGCAGGCGGGTGAAATCCTTTACCAGAAACAATCTAATCACATACCTCATTTAGGATTGTTAAATATAGCAATCCATAACAATCATTGAAAAATCACTAGAAAATCTCTAAAAATTTACCAGCTAAATTGAAGATAAGAAAACCATTGATTCGCTCTCATAATTTGGGATAGATAAATTTCAGTGGTATGATTCTCCTAATATTCCTTAATTACAGTAATTCCAATTAAGCAAAGGCAGAATTCTTATGGTGCAGGCACCCATATCTCCGGTAGTCTTGGTAATTCTTGATGGTTGGGGTTATCGTGAGCAAAGTCAAGCAAATGCGATCGCCCTCGCCCAAACTCCAGTCATGACTAGCCTCACTCAGGCTTACCCCAGTACCCTAATCCAAGCATCAGGAAAGGCAGTGGGTCTCCCAGAGGGGCAGATGGGCAACTCCGAAGTCGGACACTTAAATTTGGGGGCGGGCAGAGTAGTTCCTCAAGAATTGGTGCGGATTTCTGATGCGGTGGAAGACGGCACGATCCTCAAAAATCTTGCCCTAGTCCAAGTCTGCGAAAAAGTTAAAGCCGCAAACAGCAAGCTCCATCTGGTGGGTTTATGTTCTAACGGCGGAGTCCATTCCCACCTATCTCATCTGTTGGGTTTACTCGACTTAGCCAAATTACAGGGAATTACCGAGGTTTGTATTCACGTCATTACCGATGGTCGGGATACGGATCCCAAGGCGGGGATTGAGGCAGTGCAAGCGATCGCCGCCCATAGCCAAAAAGTTGGGGTCGGTAAAATCGTCACCATTAGTGGGCGCTACTACGCCATGGATCGGGATCATCGCTGGGATCGGGTGCAGTTAGCCTACGAGGTGATGACCAAAGAGCTAGAGGATGCCGAAGATCCGGGCTTATCTGCTCAAGATTATGTAACTGATTGCTACAAAGAAGACCTGACCGATGAATTTATTCTCCCCAAACGCCTAGCACCGGGAGCAGTGGCAGCGGGGGATGGGGTGATCTTTTTTAACTTCCGTCCCGATCGAGCCAGAGAGCTAACCCAAGCCTTTACTGATCCCAACTTTTCTGGATTCCCCAGAGGGCAGATTCAGCCCCTCCATTTTGCCACCTTCACCCAGTACGACCCTAGTTTGCCCGTCGCCGTCGCCTTCCTGCCCCAAGATTTAACCAATATCCTTGGTGAAGTAATTGCCAATCACGGCTTAAAACAGTTTCGGACGGCAGAAACCGAAAAATATGCCCACGTTACCTACTTTTTCAATGGGGGTCTAGAAACTCCCTTGCCCGGAGAAGACCGCCATATGGTGCAAAGCCCAATGGTGACTACCTACGACAAAGCTCCGGCTATGTCTGCTGTGGAGGTAACTACTGGGGTGATTGAAGCGATTCAGAAGCAGATTTATTCCCTAATTGTGATTAACTATGCTAACCCAGATATGGTGGGGCATACAGGGAAAATAGAGGCGAGTGTGCAGGCGATCGAGACCGTCGATCGATGCGTCGGGCAGCTGCTAGAAGCGGTCGTCAAAGCCGGGGGAACTACTCTGATCACCGCAGACCACGGCAATGCCGAATACATGGCTGACGAGGCAGGAAATCCTTGGACGGCTCACACCACTAACCCTGTGCCGTTTATCTTAGTGGAAGGAGAAGGGCGGAAAATCCCCGGACATGGCAACCAAGTCACCCTCCGAGCCGATGGCAAACTAGCAGATATTGCGCCGACAATTCTGGAATTGCTCCAACTGCCCCAACCCCCAGAAATGACCGGAACCTCGCTGATTAGTAAGTCCGAAGTAAATATCCGTCCCAGTCGGACTCCCGTCCGCATCTCTCTCTAGGATTTTGGGGTCATAGGTAATGCTCAAAGGTAGCGAGATTAGCCTTGAGGTTAATGGGTAAACCCTAACCCTCTCTCCTATTGCCTAAAGCCCCAGAAATTAATGGTTCGATCGAATAACTTGACTCCATGATTGGCTTGTAGATTGAGTAGGCGAATAACTCGGAAATTTGTCATGAACACAGAAGGTATTCTATACTTAAGTGAAAGTAAAAAGTAAGTAATGTTAGCTCAGGCTTTGATTGAAAAGGCTGAATTAAATTCAGGTTTTGATGGAGTACACTAATTCAGACTATTTAGGCAAATCATGGCTGCCTAGTCAAAAAAATAAGTAATTTTTTTGTGGTTACTTTGGGAAGTTATAAATAGGAGATTATTAACTATAAATAATTTCGCTTGTATAAAACTGAGTATTTACCTAAAATTAACCTTAGCAACATCTCAAGTTCTGTCATAATTTTGGTCAAGGCAAGTGAAAGTTTTAGTCGTAGGTAATGGAGGTCGGGAACATGCGATCGCATGGAAACTGCTGCAATCTCCCAAGGTAGAAAAGGTTTTTTGTATTCCGGGTAATGGCGGCACCGCAACTCTACCCGGCTGTCAGAATATATCTCTCCAAGTGGATGATTTTGAGGGGATTGCCAATATCGCCTCAGTCCAGGGAGTAGCCCTTGTGGTTGTCGGTCCAGAAGTGCCTTTAGCTGGGGGCATTGTCGATTACCTCCGATACCGCCACGGGCATATTGCTGTGTTTGGTCCGACCAGGGAAGGGGCGCAGATCGAGTCTAGTAAGCTCTGGGCAAAGGAACTCATGCACCAAGCAGGGGTACGGACAGCTAAGGCGATCGAGTTTACGGAGCTTGAGGCAGCCTTAAATTACCTCGAACAGCAGCCCTTGCCGATCGTGATTAAGGCTGATGGGTTAGCCGCAGGGAAGGGTGTCACCGTAGCTGCCACACTTCCAGAGGCGGTGGGAGCGATCCAAGCTCTCTTTAAGCAGAGATTCCCCAAAATCTTGATCGAAGAATTTATTGTCGGCAAAGAAGTTTCTATCTTAGCTCTCACCGATGGGTCGATCGTCCGCCCTTTACTTCCAGCCTGTGATCACAAAAGAATTGGGGAAGGTGATACAGGAGAAAATACTGGGGGTATGGGGGTTTATGCTCCTGCGCCTTGGGTAACTCCAGATCTGATGGCGAGAATTGAGTCTGAGGTGCTCCAGCCGACGGTGAATGCGCTCCGGGAACAGGGAATTACTTATCAAGGGATGCTGTACGCCGGGCTGATGATTACGGAAACTGGGGAACCCCTGGTTTTAGAATTTAACTGTCGGTTTGGAGACCCCGAAACCCAAGCGATCCTGCCTCTCTTGGCAACTCCTTTGGCAGACTTATTAATTGCCTGTACCGGGGGTAATTTGGCAAAGTTTCCCGTCCTAGAATGGCTACCGGGAGCAGCAGTATGTGTGGTCGCCTCAGCCGCAGGCTATCCGGGGAAATTCCCACGAGGGGATGAAATCACGGGGCTACAAGAAGCCAAGGAAAAGGGAGTGCAGGTATTTCAAGCGGGGACAATTTTGAATCACCAAAAGAAATTGTTAACCGACGGCGGTAGAGTTCTCAGTGTGACTGGCTTGGGAGTGAATCTAGCTGAAGCGATCGAACAAGCCTACGCTGGTCTAGCAGCCATCAATTTTCCGGGTATGTACTATCGACGAGATATTGCTGGAAGAATAATCCCCAAAGAGGTTGACGAAGTTAGTGAGGCTAATAATATTCCTCAATTTGATTTAGAACCTAACCTAGAACCTAATCTACAGATTCCCATAGTTCCTCCCCAAGCTGAATCACTACCTGAAAATGCCCCCCAAACAGATTTCACCTAATCTCAGGTTCTAAAGCCACCGATACTACACTAGACTTCTTGCATGAATCCATTTTTAGTAAGTTTCTAATAATTTGATATACATAATTTACTATTCATGCAGGAGGTCTACTGATTTGCAAGAGGTCTGTTGTTAATTAAGTCCCCTACACTAATTTGCAAGAGGTCTAGTGTATATTGAAGGCGGGGCACATTTCCTGCTCCGAGCCTCTCCTACTATCAAAATCACCTAGGATCAAGTATGAGTAATCTTTTTGCCTTAGTCGCCTTCATTCTTGTGATCTTTGGCTATAGTTTTAGTTCTGCCAAAATTATTAGTCAGAGTAACGAAGCTCTAGTGGAAAGATTGGGTAAATACAAGCGGACTCTGAAACCGGGGTTAAATTTTGTGATTCCGCTCCTAGAGAAAATCGTGGTGGAAGAATCCAGCCGGGAGAAGGTTTTAGACATTGAACCCCAAAATGTAATCACTAAAGATAACGTTTCCCTCAAGGTGGATGCGGTAGTTTATTGGCAGATTATTGAGCTAGAAAAAGCTTTCTACGGGGTAGAAGATATTGAAGAGTCGGTACAAACCTTGGTGCTAACTACCTTGAGGGCGGAAATCGGTCAACTTGCCCTCGATCAAACCTATTCTTCTAGGGATGCGGTGAATAGAGCTTTGTCCAGAAAACTCGATGATGCCACCGAAGCCTGGGGAGTGAAAGTAACTCGCGTGGAAATTAAAGATTTGGCGCCGACAAAAACCATTCTTGAAGCCCTAGAGCAGGAACGGGCGGCTCAGAGTCGCAAAAAAGCAAATATTTTAGAAGCGGAGGGTGTAGCTACTTCCTTACAGAAAATTGCCGAGACGTTACGCGCTCAACCCAATGGGCAGCAAGCTCTAGAATTTCTGGCGGCGCAGCTATATATCGATGCCAACGAAAAGATTGGGACAAGTAATAATTCCAAGATATTAT
>JAAUUE010000245.1 GCA_012031635.1 Coleofasciculaceae cyanobacterium SM2_1_6
TAATGAATTTATAACTAAGACATTAATACTCAACTACTAAAAAATTATATATTTTTTTTAGCCATAGTACTAGACAGATTAATTAGGACAAGACCAGATACGTTGGCTGAGCGAAGTCGCAGCCGAATTCGTCCTAACTTTTATGGCAACGACTATATTTGCCAGCAAAACGGCGATCGAACTGAGTAGTGGAGGTTGACAGAAGGAAACCCCGGACTTAAGCTCCATTACAAAGGGTCAAAAAGACAATTAACATCTGAGCAAATAGCCAAAACAATTTAGTGGTTAACTAGTTGGCAATACTGGCGCTTAGACGAATTAGTGAATTATTTAGATAATATTTGGATAATATTTAGATAACCAGCACGGAGTCATACCAAATCCGGTTATGTTAGGATACTAACGATTACCCATAACTTAGCCAATGATTATTGGTTATTGACCTTAATCTCTTCTCTTTTCTCTTGCAACACACAACATCTTTTAACTAATATCTCTTCTAGCTCCTCTATACTTCCTATGTCCTGATTTACTAATGGTTCATCTACCATTAACCATAATCTTTCCTCTGGCTGTAATTCTGGAGAGTACAGTGGTAGAAATTCACTAATTATTCCCGTTGGTATCTCTACCTTTTCACTCCGATGCCAACCGGCTCTATCCTGTACTAATAAGATTATTTTCTCCTCCCCTACTCCTTCTTCAGCAGCAAAGGTCTTGAACACTAAATTCATCCCTTGGATGTTCACACTCGGTATCAAATACCATTGCATTTTTCCTGTCTTCGGCTCTACAAATCCATAAATTCTCTTTGTAACTTGACTTCTCCTTTTCTATGTTTTGGTCTTGGTCTCTGCCAAGTTTAGCCGCACTTTTTTAAGCATTCCCATCCTCTCTGATTACTTACTTTTTCTCTTTGGGTTTCTGTTTCTATCCATCTAGCCACTTTTGCTCCTGTCCAGATGCCACTGTCTGCTGGTCTTTCTTGTAGCTGTGCTATTAGTCTTTCGTACTGCTTGGGGTTCAGTAATGGTGGCTTGCCTCGCTGATGAGCGACACTGTGTCGTTTTTTGTTTTTGAGACCTTTAGACCCTGAATCATTATAACTTTTGACTATCTTTTTGGCCTATTGATAATGTAGACCTAGAGCAATGGCACTATGTTTAATTGTCCAACCTAGGCTAATTTTCCAAATTAAGCCCCATCTTTTTGCTTCTACCCTGATACTATCAGTACACTATCATAACCAGATTTGGTATAACGGGATCATAGGTTGATTTTGGCTCTATGGGATCGATCTCGAATAGAAGCAACTGTTGAGGAGTCGCATAGGTTCCCTCTAAACTTGAAAATCCCAAAGCTTCCCGTCGCTGTAAAGGGCGCAATAGTAAATTGTAATTGGGCATATATTTCCCAACCCCATCTAGCCTTGCGAGTTCTTCTCTAGCAGATACTAATAAGTGCAAAATTCTCTAAGTACAAAATTCTCAGTGGTGGTTCCCACTCGCTAGGTAAAGGATGAGGAATAAAGGCAAAATCTTTACTACTAGCCAGAAAAATTTCTCTCAATGTTCCGGGAGCGTTTTCACTAAAATAGAGGGAACCATAAATTTTCTTATCTAAATGTTGCCTATTCATTAAAATCTGCAAAGGCTTCTGATCATAGCTCTGATCATCTAAAATATCAGATGGATTCTATTTGAGCGCATTCCATACTTTGATTGAACCGATCGAGAAAAATCTATACTATCTAAATATTATGCTTTCAACTGCTGATTTTTTTATTTATACCCAATGGATGGCGATCGCAACCCTTGTGGCGGCGGTGGTTACGGGCTTGGCTTTCCTGTTTCAATGGGGGATCCGGTTCCGGCTGGTGGGGATTACGGGGTTTATGGGGGTACTGGTGGGGGGCTTATTTGCCCTGAGTTTGGCTCCCTTTAGTCATGCGATCGTTCCCGGATCAACTAAATTTTCCCTGGTATATGACAATGGCGGCAGTCAACTAGTAATTGCGGTGGCTCCAGACATTACTGAAACCCAGCTAACAGCTACTCTCCAGCAGGCTTCAGACAAGTTTTTTCCTACGGGCGCTTGGGGGGAGCCAGTAATAGGATGTTAGTGCGGGCTAGGACAATTATCCATCCAGAACCGGGCGTTTCCCAGCCCCTATTTCTCGGAGAGTTGCGCCGCTTGGCGGTAGTCAATCCTGAAGCGGAGACAGAAATTAGCCTCAATCGCCAAAATCTGCAAATTCTCCAACGCTCGATCGCCAAAAGTAGTTAAATTTTTTAGTTAAATTTTTATAACTAACTTTTTAACTTAGCCACTCAAGAACAGCAGACAACATAGACAACAACAGCAGCCGTAAAAACTGCCATAGGAACTAAAAATAAATTCATAGGCAATATGTTCGATACCCAAGCGTACCTACACAGGATCAACTACCAAGGTAGTCTAGAACCTACTTCAGAAACTCTTAAAGCCCTGCATTACCAGCACATGCTGACGGTTCCCTTTGAAAATCTGGATATTGCTTTAGGTAAATCGATCGTTCTCAATCAAGATAGTTTTTTTCAAAAAATTGTCCATCAGCACCGGGGCGGATTTTGCTACGAGTTAAATGGTCTGTTTGCTCAGTTGCTCAAAGAGTTAGGATTTCAGGTGACTCTCTTGTCGGCACGGGTGGCGATTCCGGCGGGGGGCTACGGCGCAGATTTTGCCCATCTAACTTTGTTGGTGGAAGTAGATGATTACTCGTGGCTGGTGGATGTCGGTTTTGGGGATTCTTTTCGGGAGCCGATCGGCTTTGGGCCAGTGTCTGAACAAGTCAGAAATGCCTACCGCCTAGTTGCTGAGGAGGCGGGTTATTGGATTCTTTTGCAACGTCCCAAGCTAGAACAACGGGAGCAGGCTTTGTACCTCTTTACCCTTGAGCCCAAGAAACTAGAAGACTTTAAGAATTTGTGTCTGTATCAACAAACTTCCCCTGATTCAATTTTTACGAAGGGTCGTCTCTGCACCAAAGCTACCGAAGAGGGGAGAATCACCCTCCGAGATCAAGAGTTGACTATTGTGACTGCCACCGATAAACAAGTGTATCCGATCGCTGATGAGCAGGAGTTTTTAGCCTTACTCCAAGAACATTTCGATATTACTTTACCCAGCTAGGGAACTATTTTTCTTTCTACACCATCTATCAAGCTAATTTACTGAAAATTAGTTAAATTTTGGCTAGCTAAATTTTGGCTAGCTATAGTAGTCCTAAATGATTCCACCCGCCGGCGGCGAGTGGAACAGCCGACCAGCAGCAATTTAATTTGGCAAATGCTTTAGGATCGCCATATCTACTAATAAAGATGTACTAATAAAGATGTGTTAAAAGTTTCTAGCGGTTGCAACCGCAACTATAAGAGCCAAGTCTAGATGGTGTGGGAACTAGCCAAAATTCGAGGATTTTATTAATCTGCCCAGGCAGGTTTTGCTTCTGTAGCTGCGACTTGAGTTGCCAAGGCTTCTATCCATCCCTTCCCCAGTTCTCGTGAATTTTTATAAATTCTTATGGATTTTTGTATATCTCATCAAGAGTTGCTAAACTAAAAGGAAAAAAACGACCTTCCAAGCCACACACTTGATTTTTTCGAGTCTGGGTAGAGTTCTGAGTCTTCCTTCCTAGATGCTTTAAAATTCCCATGCTACTGTTGCCTACTGTGGCGATCGCCATACGAAAGAAACTCTCCAGGAAATTCTATGCAGACAAACCAAGGATTTAGTCTAAGCGCCGTCGCCATTCGTCAACACATTGCTACCCTAGTCCTGACCATTACCTTGGTTGTGCTGGGGGGATACTTCCTCACCCAGCTACCTGTAGATTTACTCCCCAGTATTACCTATCCCCGGATTGGCGTAAATATAGATGCACCGGGAATTTCTCCAGAAGTCGCCATTGATGAGATCACTCGTCCCCTCGAATCTGCCCTCAGAGCCACGGAAGGTGTAATCCAAGTTTATTCCCAAACCAGAGAAGGACGAGTCAGTGTAGATTTATACTTCCGACCGGGGGAAAACATTGACCAAGCCCTCAATGATGCTACGGCGACCATCAACCGCTCCCGGAGCAGTCTCCCTGATACCGTCGGTCAACCCCGACTTTTTAAGGTAGACCCTTCCCAACTGCCGGTGTACGAATTTGCCCTCCAGTCTGATAGCTTAAACGATACAGAACTGCGGGTATTTGCCGACCAAGATTTGAGCCGAGAACTGACCCTTGTGCCGGGGGTTGCCTCCGTGGGCATCTCCGGTGGGGTGCGGGAGGAAATTCAAGTAAACGTAGACTTCGATCGCCTGCGTAGTTCTGGAGTTTCCCTTGATGAAGTCCTTACCACTCTGCGCCAAAGAAATATAGACGTGTCTGGGGGGAGACTATTAGGGGCTGATGCCGAACCCTTGACCAGAACCCAAGGCAGATTTACCAGCGCAGAGGAGTTGAATCAGATTTCTTTCCCCGTCCGGAGTGAAAATGGTGTTGCTGCCCAAGGACGGATTTATCTGCGGGATTTTGCCGAAATCGTCGATGGTACAGAAAAAAGAAGAATCGGTGTATTTCTCAATGGTGAACCAGCCTTAAAAATCAGTGTCCAAAAACAGCCAGAAGCAAACACTGTACAGGTGGTGGAAGGTTTAGAAAAACGGATCGGGGAACTCCGGGATTCGGGACTGATCCCTGAAGATGTGCAATTATTGCCCACCCTCAATGATGCCGTATTCATTAAAAGCTCCCTCGCCAACTTAACCACCGCCGGAATTTCTGGATCTGTGTTGGCGGCGATCGCTGTATTTATGTTCCTTGGTTCGATCCGGCAGACGATCGTGATTGTGTTAACTATCCCTCTGTGTACGATCGGGGCTTTCATCCTCATGAAATTCTTCAACCTTTCCCTAAATGTATTTAGTTTAGGGGGGTTAGCTTTAGGAGTCGGTCAAGTGGTAGATGCCAGTGTGGTAATTTTGGAAAACATTACCGTGGGGCTAGGGAATAACTCAAACAAAAATTTATCCCCCGAAGAATGTATTGAGCAATCCATTGTCAGTGTCCAAGAAGTCGAGTCAGCCATGATTGCTTCTAGCGCCACAAACCTTGTGTCTGTAGTTCCCTTTCTTTTAGTCGGCGGCTTTTTCTCCCTCCTATTCAACGAACTAATCTTAACCATCACCTTTGCCACTGCCATCTCCCTCGTCCTTGCCCTGACCTTCGTGCCGATGCTAACAGCAAGGCTCCTTGCCATTCCTTGGTCTAGTGGTGCGGGGAACTTTTGGTTAGTCAGAAGATTTCAGGAACAGTTTTTAAGCCTCACCAACAGCTACGGACTATTTTTAGGTAATGTCCTGCGCCGCCGGGTGATGGTCATAATTTCGGTCTTTCTCCTATTGGGAGGCAGTAGTATTTTCATGCTGACCCAAGTGCGCCAAGAAGTGCTACCCCGGATTAATACGGGACAAGTTAACCTTTCAGCACAGTTTCCGCCGGGAACAGTGCTGGAGACTAATCGCCAGGTGATGCGCCTTGTAGATGAAATTCTCTTGCAGCAACCGGAAGTAAGCTATGCCTTTAGCACCGTGGGGGGATCGATATTTGCCGCCAATGCGACGGATAATGTCCTCCGGAGTTCGGTGAATATTACCCTGAAGCCGGGGAGTAATGCCACAGGGTTTATCCGACGGGTTACAAGGGAGCTAGATAAGCTGAATTTGGTGGGGATTCGCCTCCGCCTAGTTCCGGGACAGGTGCGGGGGATTATTCTCAATAATTCTCCAGTCCGGGGAGCAGAACTAGATGTGATCTTGGCTTCTAGCGATACTCAAAAACTTGAAGAAGCCGGGAGATCGTTGCTGGCGACCTTGGATGAACAGGCCAAAGGTGCGAGTTTCCGCCCTGATAATGATGCTCAACAGCCAGAGATTCAAATCCAGCCAGATTGGGAACGGGCAGCGAGGTTTGGCTTGAGTTCCCAGCAGATTGGGGATGCGATCCAAGCAGCAATTCAAGGGGCTGTCCCAATTCAACTCCAACGGGGAGAACGCTTGGTGGATGTCCGGGTGCAGTTGCAGGAATTATCCTTGCAACAGGTAAGCCAACTAGAGCAGTTGCCGATCGCCGGCACTAGCAACCAAATTATTCGCCTCCGGGATGTGGCCCGGGTGAGAGAGGGGAGAGCACCGGGGGAAATTAAACGCATTAATCAACAGCAAGTATTCATCATTGCCGGGAATATAGCCGAGGGCAGTAGTCTAGGGGAAGCCCTAGCCGAAGTGGAGCAAGTTCTGAGTACCATCACTCTGCCAGAGGGAGTCACAGTCCTCAAGAGTTCTGCCCAAGAAACCAATGACCTACTCCGATCGGCTCTAGTTACCTTGGGGGCTTTAGCGGCTTTCTTGGTGTTTGTAGTCATGGCGGCACAATACAATTCCCTGATTGACCCTTTGGTAATTATGTTCACAGTGCCTCTGGCTCTGACAGGGGGGATTCTGGGGCTATACACAACGGGAACAGCGATCGGGGCGACGGTGTTAATTGGGGTAGTATTGCTCGTGGGAATTGTGGTGAATAATGCCATTATTATGGTGGAGTTGGCAAACCAAATTCATCAAGAGACGGGATGCGATCGATCTACAGCTATCCTCCGGGCTGCCCCCCAACGCCTCCGCCCCATTTGTATTACTACTATCACCACAGTTTTGGGTTTGTTCCCCCTTGCCCTTGGTTTGGGTGAAGGCTCAGAATTTCTCCAACCTTTGGGTGTAGTCGTTTTCTTTGGTCTCTCCCTTTCTACTTTTTTGACTTTATTTATTATTCCCTGTTTCTACACCCTGTTCCACGATTTATTTGCAGGAAAGTTATTCTCTAGCAGAAGAGCAAGGAAGACCCAACCTACCATCACCGATATCTAGAGCTACAGCACTTTCTTTGTTTGTGGATGACTTGCCCAGGGCTTAAGCCCTTGTTATGGGGGAAAAGCGTTTCTTTCTCTGCTGAAAAACGCTGT
>JAAUUE010000246.1 GCA_012031635.1 Coleofasciculaceae cyanobacterium SM2_1_6
TTCCATAAATACCGACTTTTCAGACATCCTCTTATTTTTACCTCAAGCCGGGAAAGGAAGTAACGAACTTGATGGTAATATCTGGAAGCTAGAGACGTATTTAACTTTGAGATCGGGAAATGATTCGACAAGCTGCCACTGCCCACAATTATTGGGAAAAGAACTGACTAGCTGGACATTGAGATCAGGAAAAGAATTAGTTTCCTTAATTTTGAGGTCGGGGAAGCTATCCACTACTAAAATTTTGCCGTAGAGCTTTTTTCCTTTGTAGGTGCAGGTTTCTCGATCGAGATAATCATTGCCCCAGGCTGGAGAGAGCAGCAAAATAGTAGTTAGGCAAACTAAAACCCCAACGCTGTAAGTTACCCAAGGTCTAAGGATAGATTGGGGGATAAATTTTGACAAATATTTTAGGTAATATCGAGGATCGAGAATCATCTCACCCCCCGCACTTCGGTCAGATTGGTTCCGGTGAAATCGGTGTTAAAAAATTGGGCATTGGTAAAATCAGCCCCCGGAAGGTTAGAGTTTTGAAAGTTGGTATTATCTAGGCGGGCAAAGGTCAGGTTGGTCGATCGCAAATTAGCCCCAGAAAAATTAGCATTACTAAGATTACTAAACCGGAGGGAAGCGTTGGTTAAATTTGCCTCTCGAAAACTTGTATCTCTGAGATCCGCAGCGTAAAGGTTGGCGTTGGAGAGGTCGGCTTTACTCAAGTTTGCCCCCCGGAGATTGGCTCGCAACAGGTTCACATCTCTGAGGTCTAGTTCCCGCAGGTCGGCATTGCGAAGATCACAACCTAGACACTGCCTTGTCTCAAGTAATCTTTGAATAGTCTGCTGCTGTAACGTTGGCGAATTTACAGCCCAAACTGGGTTGGTTGAGGGGGCGGAAATTTCGATGATTTTGAGAACCCCAACAAGGTTAAAGAGAACGGCGGGCAGGATGGGTAGTCGCATAGGGTGATCCCAAGGTCTGGGGCAAGAGCAGAATATCTAGATCATAACTGGCTAACTAGTTAGCGATCGATCTATTTTGTGAATTTGTGTTGAAAACCATAGCATTCCTAAAGAATTTCACCCGCCGCCGCCGGGTGGAATAACCTACCAGAAGCAAGCTAATTTAGAAAATGATTTAGGAGTACTATATCTGTAGGTGAGATAATTAAGGACTAGGACTGGGGCTGGGGATAGGGATTCCCAATCGCTTGAGTTTTGACTCATGATAAGCCTTGAGGACTTGGGCAACCATCGGACCAGCAACACTACCGCCACCACCACCAGAGTGTTCGGCAAAAGCTACCACCACAATTTCTGGGTTCTCACTGGGGGCATAGGCTCCAAACCAAGCATGGGAATCTCCCGGCGGAGCTTCGGCGGTGCCACTCTTGCCAGAAATAGCAAAGGGAGCATCGTTTAGAGCTTGTCCTGTGCCAGAGGTGACTACGCCCCGGAGACCTTGACGGAGAGTATTAATGGTGGCTGGTTTCAAATTTAGAGATTCTCGCCAAGTTTTTAACTCTTGGTCATCTTTAAGGAGGTGGGGTTTGATCCGATCGCCACCATTGGCAGGAACCGCAAACATGACCGCAACTTGGAGGGGGGTTCCTTGGGTAAAACCTTGACCAATGGACATATTCACCGTATCCCCATCAGTCCATTCCCAATTGTAGTTTTGCATCTTCCAATCATTATCTGCCACTAAACCGGGAGCCTCTTCCACCGCTAATTCAATTCCTGTTTTTTGACCAAAACCAAACTTACGAGTCCAAGAAATTAGGCTTGGGCCCCCAATACCTCTAGCAACCTGCCCAAAAAAGGTATTGCTACTCCAAGTCAAAGCCCCCACCACATCCAGCGGACCAAAGCCGGCTTTATTCCATTCTCCTAGTTCGGAGCCACCTAAATTTAGGGCAGCGTAGGTAGGGAGGACAGTATCAGGAGGATATTTGCCACTTTCCAGACCGGCGGTGGCGGTGACAATCTTGAAAGTACTGGCGGGGGGAAAGCCCTGTAAAGCCCGGTTCACAAAGGGATTACCCTTACTTTGGAGTTGTTGCCAAGTTTCTTCGGTGATGCGACTAGAGAAAATATTCGGGTCGAAGGTCGGACGGCTGACCATTGCCAACACTTCACCATTTCTGGGGTCTATAGCCACGATCGCACCCTGTCGATCGCCAAGAGCCTTTTCTGCTGCCTTTTGGATATCGATATCAATGGTCAGTTGCACATTACTTCCTGCTTCCGCCTGTTTTTGTCCCAAAATCTTCAGGACTTGGTTCGCTCCATCGACTTCTACCTGCTGCCCGCCCCATTCGCCCCGGAGCTTGGACTCAAAGGAATACTCAACCCCCATTTGCCCGGTGATGTCCCCCATGCGATAACCTTGGGGTTTCATTTTTGCCAATTCTTCTTCGCTCATTTCGCCGGTGTAGCCGATGATGTGGGCGGCCAAATCTCCGTTGGGATAATTGCGGACGGCTTCTATATCTACTTCTACTCCTTCCATTTGGGAGCCGTATTCTGCCAAGGCGGTAATTTGAGTAGGACTGATCCCCCTAGCAATTCTAATCAGGGATGGAGAGGTGGGTCCTTCTTTTTCGAGACGGGTTTGAATTTCGGCTTCGGGAATATTGAGAATTTGGGAAATCCGTTGTCGAGTTTCTGGCCACTGGGCTTGTCTGAGGGCTACGGGCCAGAGGTAGACCGCATGGGAGAGACGACTACTAGCTAGAATCTTGCCATGGCGATCGAAGATATTACCCCGGATGGGAGCTTTGGGAATTAAACGAATCCGATTATTATCAGCAAGTTGTTGGTTGCGATCGCCTTGGACAAGCTGAAGATAGGTCAGTCGGGGAATAATGCCGCCCCCCAGTAATAAAGTGACAATTAACATCACCAGCAGGGACTGAAAATTCCGCCCCACCGTGCGATTAGTCTTATTATTTCTATACTGGGCTTGATTCCGGGTATTATTTTTGGAGATCGCAGTCATGGGTATCTAGAAATTAATTTTGATTGCTGAAAACCAGCTTGTATATTGAACAGGCACTATTGATTGATATCAGGAAATTGGTTAACTTTTTGATGATGCTTCCAAATTATATCTCAAGTTAAGTCTAGCTCAAGAACGATCGACCCAGCGGAGATGGGGAAACAATTTCTAGCGATCGTCGTAATTTGGGAAAAACAGCAACAACAAGCATAATTTCTAACAGCTAAATTCTTACCAAAAAACAAGAAAGAATCATTAGAGCATTTGTACTCTTGACAATATCGGATATAGAATAGAAGACAATCCAATAAATTCAGACCAATAAATTTAGGATAGAGTAGCACTTTTAAAGAGTTCTATCAACAGGAGAAAATATCTACCGACTATTCACTGGTTAACTATTTGCTACTAACTGATAACTGTTTACTGTTCACTGATAACTGTCATGATCCCTCTCCACCTCAGACTCAAGAACTTTTTTAGCTATCAAGATGCAGCCATTGACTTCCGGGGCTTACATACGGCTTGTATTTGTGGAGCCAATGGAGCGGGAAAGTCTTCTTTATTAGAAGCCATTACTTGGGCGGTGTGGGGGAAAAGTCGGGCGGGTTTGGAAGATGAGGTGATCCACTCGGGGGCGATCGATGTCCGAGTAGATTTTACCTTCAAAAGTAATCAACAAACCTATCGAATCATTCGGGGTAGGAGCCGAGGACAGGGGGGCAGTTTAGAGTTTCAGCTAGAAACTAATCAGGGATTTATTGCCCTTACTGGGAAGGGCTTAAAGGCAACCCAAGAAGTAATTATTGATTATCTCAAATTAGACTACGACACTTTTATTAATTCGGCTTACCTGCGGCAAGGACAGGCGGATAGTTTTATGTTGCGGAAACCCGCCGAGCGCAAACAAATTTTAGCCAGTTTACTGAAACTAGACCAGTACGAAGATTTGGCTGAACTGGCTAAGATCGAAGCAAAACAATTTCAGGGGCAAGCCAAGCATCTAGAACAAGATCTGGAATCCCTCGCTCTGACCCTAGAACAACGAGAAAACTTCACTTTAGAACTAACAAGAATAGAGAAAATTATTGCCGAAATACAGACAGCTAAACAGCAAACGGAAGCCGAAATCTTCACCCTCAAGGAGCAGCAACAACAACGCCAGAACTGGTTACAAAATCTAGATGTTAGACGGCAACAATACCAAAGCCTCCAACAAGAATGCGATCGCCAACAACAGGAAATCAACCAAGTTACAGATAAACAAAAACATCTCCAAGCCCTCCTTGATCAAGCCGAGGAAATTACCCACAAATATCGAGAGTTTCAACAACTCCAAACCACCCAAGATCTTCTGGATCAAAAATTTCTCAGATTCCAAGAAGTTCAACGTCAACGGGAACAAATCGATCAACAATGGAAGCAAGAAATTAATGATCTAAAATTGCAAATTGGGCAAACAAACTATGAACTTAGTCTATTAGAAACTAAAGAATTAGAAATCCAAGAAATCCTCAAAACTAAACCTAAAGTGCTGGAGGAAATGGAAAAACTCCAACAACTGCGGCGACAGCTTAAGGAACTAGATAATCTTAAATTCACTGTTTCTCCCCTACTCCAAAGACAACAAGAACTAGAGAAGTCTATTGCCCTAGAAGTTGCCAAACACCAAGCTCAACTCCAACAATTTCAAGCTAATCAAACTCGACTCCAACAAAAATATAGCGGGGCTGAGGCTCTGCGAGAACAATTTTTGGAACTAAGTACAACAATTCAATCCTTAGATAAAAAGCGAATTTATCAACAGCGAATCCAAGAAAAAATTCAACGCCATCGAGATGCTTTACTTGGCTATCACCAGGAAGCTAAAGGTTGTGAAAGAAGGCAGCAGGAACTATCTATAAAACTTGCGACTCTCCTTGATCATGCGGCAGTGTGTCCTCTGTGTGAAAGTGAATTGAGCGAACATGATCATCAACGGGTAATTACCAAAACTCGGCAGGAAGAAACTCAAATTCAAGAACAAATCTGGCATCTCCAAGAGCAGGAAACTGTTACTCAAAGAGAATTAAAAAATCTCCAACGGGAAGGGGAAACTCTGCAACAGGAATTACAAACCTACGAGCAGTTGTTGGGAAAACAAGGGCAGCTAGAGGCAAACTTGGAAGCGATCGATGAAGCCTATAGCCAGCTTCAACAGGTAAGTAAAGAGATCGCAGACCTAGAATATACTCTCGCTACTCATAACTATGCCGTAGATTTACAACAGGAGTTGGCTCAGATTAATAGCCATATCGATAAGCTAAATTATGATGAACAAACCCATGCTTTATTGCGGGGTGAGGTAGACAAATTAAGGATAGTAGAAAACCGATATTTTCGATTAGAAGAAGCTGGTAAAGAACAGGCAAAAGCTATGGCAAAGAAGCCGCCTTTATTAGATAAATTACTCCAACTAGAAACAACCTTTCAACATTGGACGGGTAATTCTAGTAATTCTAGTAATAGTTTAGAGCAATCTCTAGATCATCCCCTTAATCATCCTTTACAGCTACAAATTCGAGAATTAGATCAACAAATTACGGCTCTAGGTTACGATCGAGAAGCCCACAATCGCCTGAATCAAGCCCTAAAGATTCAGCAAGGTTGGTTGTACCGCCATCAAGAACTCCAACGCTGTCAACAGGAATATCCTCAAGTGGTCGATCGCCTCCAACAACTCCAAAGATCCTTAGCTAACTACACTCAACAACAACAATCGGTAGCCCAGCAAATTCAAGAATTACAAACTAACCTCACCTCCAACCCCGATCCCCAAGCGGCTATTCACAATCTCGAAACACAACTGCAAGCTCAAACCATCGAACTTCATCAACAGTTAGCTGCCCAAGGTGGCCAGCAACAGCAGCTTAAATATCTGGATCAAGCCCAAGAGAAGTTTACCCAAGGACAGGCAGAACTTAAGGAAATCCAGCAGCAAGTGAAAATCCATGAAGAGTTGGCGAAAGCCTTTGGAAAAAACGGGATTCAATTAATGATTATTGAAAATGTCCTGCCCCAGTTAGAGGCGCATACTAACCAGATTCTCGCTCGCCTCACCGCTAGTCAACTCAGCGTCCAAATCTTGACCCAAAAAGCCGGCGGAACAAAACGCAATACTAAAATGATTGATACCCTTGATATTATTATTGGAGATGTGAAGGGGACAAGACCCTACGAAACTTATTCGGGGGGAGAATCTTTTCGGATTAATTTTGCCATCCGTTTAGCTCTTGCCAAAATTCTGGCACAACGGGCAGGAACTTCTCTACAAATGTTGATTGTTGATGAAGGTTTTGGGACTCAAGATAGTGATGGTTGTAATCATTTGATTGCGGCGATTAATGCGATCGCCTCAGATTTTGCCTGTATTCTCACTGTCACCCATATGCCCCAATTCAAAGAGGCTTTTCAAACCCGGATTGAAGTCAAAAAAACTAACCAAGGATCGCAGGTTTATATTGCTACTTAAAGAATAAAATTATGCAGGTTTGTATTGTGACGGGTGGTAATTCGGGGGTTGGTTTATCTACTGCCTTGGGTTTAGCAAAACTAGGGTATCACGTTTTTATCGCTTGTCGTAATCAGCAAAAAGCAATGGCAGCGATCGAGTATTTGCATCAAGCTACAGGCAACCCAAACATAGAATATTTACCCCTAAATCTTACTTCCCTAGAATCAGTCCGCCAGTGTGTCCAGATCTTTAATTCTAGAAATTTACCGCTCCATATTTTAGTTAATAATGCCGGAATTTTTCACCATCGAGGCACTACCCAAGAAGGTTTTGAATTAATCTGGGGAACAAATTATCTTGGACATTTTTTGCTGACTTATTTATTATTAGAAAAACTCCAAGCCTCCACCCCCAGTCGGATAGTGATGGTGTCCTCAGATTTAGCTCTTAAACCAACTGCCATCAACTGGGATTTATTTACTAAAACCACACGACTAATTT
>JAAUUE010000247.1 GCA_012031635.1 Coleofasciculaceae cyanobacterium SM2_1_6
CCCATCGATCGCTAGGGCAAACTCTTCCGGCTCGCCATCTTCTAGGGTAATCGCCTCCAAAAAAATACGGGCGATCGGTAAATTGACATGACGTTGCAGCTTTTCGATCGCAAGTTCTGGTTCATCCCGATACAAATCTAGAGAGGTCTTCACCACCTGATGCTGGCGGCGGCTGACACGATACCAGAAGACAATCCGCTCCCCAATCAAAGCAGTTGACACAATTGAAAATAGCAGCAACGGCACAGCAACAATTCCCGCTGCCATTAGAATCTCACCAAGTTTTTGCATAGCTTTTTCTACCATAGGAAACCAGCCCTTCCTGACACTACTTCTTTCAAGAAGGCTAGATCAAATGAAAATAATCTTATTTTTAACTAAGAAGAATATACAGCAGTTGCAAGTTATTAGCAACTATATTGCAATTAATTATCAATTATGGCTGCGGATTTACCTAGCCTATAGAACCAATCTTGTATCTAATTTGTCGCTAGTTATTTGAGCATTAATCGGATGAAACAAAAATCGACCTCCTCTGTAGCATTGTCTAGAGTTCACTCGAAGTTCTCGACTAGAATCTTACCTTTTTTCATTCAAGCATTCGCTCGACCAATTATCCAACTAGTCGCCATAACTATAAATCCTGTCTTCCCTTGATCTTGCTCTGTAGTGAGTCTTTGGGCAAATTACCCCAGTTATAACCATTCTTGAGTTGGTCAAAATGTCATCACTTTCTCAATTTAGCCATCTCTATGTCTAGTTTGTTAAGAATTGTGTACATTAACCATGTTTGACAAAATATTTTTTGACGCTAACTGATATAGTTTAACAACTCGGTTCTAGTGGGAGTCAGCCACTAGAGGTAACGGGGAAAGACTGATGTAAATTCAGCGCTGTCCCGCAACTGTGATGAGGCTTCGGTCTCTTAGTCAGAACGCCCGCCGATATTTAACTCACTATTTACAACATCTGCGAGGTACGGATGATGATCATAATTGCCCGACTTTCCTGTGGAGGAAAGCTTGTTCTTGGTGTTGCCATGGGCGCAATCACTTTTTTCTCTAATGTTGAGACCGGACTTGCCCAGTCAAGTTCTCTGCTAACTACAATACCTAGCTCTCCATCTTTAGCCCAGCCGGTTTCACCTCTAACTACAATACCTAGCTCTCCATCTTTAGCCCAGTCAAGTTCCCCGCCAACTACGATACCTAACGCCCTATCTCCTGTATCTCAAGCGCCAGAGGAGCCGGCTGAAGAGGAGATTACAGTTACAGGCAGAATTCTGAATCAACCAGTGTTTGCCCCCTTCCGGCGGGATGCAACCGTGAGAGATTCCACCCGACCGGTATCTGTGATTACTCGGGAGCAGATTGAGGCTCAGGGAGCCAGGACTGTCCAAGAAGCTTTGAGATACTTACCAGGAATTCTTAGCGATGGTACAGCAGGTGGGCAGTTAGGTGCACAAAGCAGTCAGTTTATCCGTGGGGGCAATTCGGCTCAGGTCTTGATTTTGTTGGATGGTCGTCCGATCAATGATATTGGATTTTTCGGTGGGTTTGACCTATCTGAATTCACCACCGATAATGTGGAGCGAATTGAGGTACTACCCGGTGGTGGCTCTAGCCTATATGGTTCTGATGCTTTGGGTGGGGTAATTAACATCGTTACTCGATCGTCCTCAACCCAACCAACCCCACCAGAGTTTACCGTACGAACTGCGGCTGGAAGTTTTGGACTAAATGAACAATCTATTCAAGCGCAGGGTCAAGGCTGGTCACTGGGCTATACCCGGATTCAGGCAGACAATAATTTTCCTTTCACTATCAATAGTATTGGACTGCAAAGTACCCGCAGCAATGCCAGTGTTCTGTATAACAATTTGAATGTGAGATTAGAAGGACAACTGGACGATCGCAACACACTCAGATTTAGTACCCTCTATCTGACCAAGCAATTTGAGGTGCCAGGCGGAGTGCCTATTCCAAACAGTATTGGAGCATTTAACACCCTGACTCCCCAAGCGCAACAATATACTGACCAAGTGTTGTCAGACTTAGTTTTGCAATCTAGTTTAGGGGGAGGCAATGACTCATTACTAACCAGTCGTATCTATGGCGATTTCCTTAATTACAACTACAACAACCCTGATCCCGATACCTTTGGCACCAGAGATGATGTCAGTCGGCGGTCTTTGGGCGCACAGGTGCAGCACAACTGGCAATTTGCCCCAAATCAAACTCTCACCTATGGCTTTGATTACCGGAATACGCGATCGCGTAACACGACCTTTACCTATGGCTCCACCCCTGCTAATGTGAACGTGAACTATGACGGTGATATCAGTCAAAGTGCTTTATTTACTCGCTATGAGATCAATTTTACCCCAAGCTTCAGTGTTAATTTGTCCCTGCGGCAAGATTTCAACAGTCTAGTGAGTGGATCGTTTACCTCTCCTAGTATTGGTACACGGCTTGCACTTAGCCCCAGCACTAGCTTAAGAGCAAACTATGCCAGAAGTTTCCGAGCGCCGCAGATATCAAATCTAGAGGGATTAGCTGCTTTCAGTGTAGTAGGAAATCCGAATTTGAAGCCAGAAGTTGGGAACAGTTTTGACATCGGCATTGATCAGGAATTGGGTAATATTGGGCTGCTGCGACTGACTTTCTTCAATAATCAAATTGATAATTTAATCAACTTCGTGGCTGGTTCTCCCAGTACCTATCAAAACATTGGCCGTGTTAACACATCAGGATTGGAGGCATCTCTAAACCTTCAACTAGCTCAAAATTTGTATGCTTTTTCTAATTACACCCTAAACGATCCTAGGATTATCAGCGATGCCAATACTAGCATTGAGGGCAATCAACTGAGCTTTCGAGGGGCAAATAGTTTAAATATTGGACTTGCCTACGAAACTCCAGAAGGCATTTATACAGCAGTACTCCTTCGCAATCTCAGCAGGTACTTTGTTAACAATGCCAATACCGAATCGTTACCGGGATATACTACAGTAGATTTCAAACTTCGTCTCCCTCTGGGTAGGCATTCCGCTTTCAATGCTAGCCTCGATAATTTATTTAATCAACAATACCAACAATATCCGGGCTATCCAGCAGTAGGTATCAGTTTTCGGGTTGGGGTCAGTGCCACATTTTAGGAAGATATATGAATGAGTTTTTATGCCAAGTTACACCGTTGAACCGTACTACCATAGAACTGCTATTAACCGGCGGACAGATTGAGTATGAGGATTTTTCCTGTGCGATCGATGTGACAGGCCCCTTGCTTTATACCCTGTTTCAGGAACGCTGGCAAGAAATCCAAATTGGTCATGTGGTGGAAGGCAGTGTGTTGGAGTTAGAATTCACCCACTCGCCTAAAATTTGTATTCTTTACGATGGATATCTTACTGTTGTGACTGAGGCATGGCATCTGCATTTGTGCCTAGAGGAACATTTGGGCGGACCGTTGGAGAAAACACCGCCTGAATTGCGCCAGCAGCGATTAATTCATCGTGCATCCCTCTATCGTCGCCTCAATGAACGGGGAGAAGCTCGCAGTTGGGGGATTCAGTTTTGGAATGGGGCTAACGAAAAGATGATGAATCTATTCTTGCCGAATCCGTTTGTGGGTGACGATGAGGATCTGCTACCAGAGGGGAAACCTCAGCTTGAAAAATTGAGTTTGTATCAGGAAATACGAGAAATTTACGTCTTAGGCACTCGCCCGATCCCGTTCAATCGCAATCCCCTCAAGCGTCCTTACCTAGCAGTCTGTCGCTCTAGCCGCTGTTATCCATCTCGGAATTGGGAGCCGATTATTGAGGCACTCCAAGAATCTGTAAAACAGGCAGGACTGGATGTTTATGTTATGACTTCTGGATGTTTGGAGGTCTGCAAATTGGGTCCAGTTGTCTTCTATTCTGATGATAAAACCTGGTATACACGAGTGACTCCCAGTGTGGCTAAACAAATTGTGCAAGACCATTTAGTGGCTGGTCAAAAGTTGACAGATCACCTTTATCCACCCATTGCTCAATCGATTTCCTCAAGCTAGCAATCGCTAGTTTCTAATTACATATTAATTTTTGGAGGTATTTATGACAACTTCAGTTTCTACATCTTCTACATCCCAAGGCATGATCTCCCGTACTGGTTCTTGGGCAAATGGTCAACGGACTGTCAGCCAGAGCCGCACTTGGTTCTTAATGCTGATAGTGCTGGCAACTATGAGTAATGTTATCTATACCTGTAATGTTCCATTAGTGGGTTTTGCTGCAATTTCCGGTATAACACTAACCCGTCGCAAGGCGATGCTCATTATTTTTACTATGTGGGTTGTAAACCAAGTGTTGGGATTCACGATGCGCCAATATCCTTGGACTCTCAGTACCTTCGCTTGGGGTGGAGTTATGCTTTTGGGAGCAATGCTAGCCACAGTCTTAGCTTCCTATCTCTCTCATAATAAGGTGAAGGGTCTTCCAAGTTATCTTAGCCAAGCTGGAGTATCCCTAGTTGGCGGATATGTGGTTTATGAGCTAATCATTTGGCTAGCAGGTTTTGTTCTGGGGGGTGTATCTGGATTCACACTACCGATATTGTGGCAAATCTTGATTAGCAATGGGATTTGGGCAATGGTATTAACAGGCATTTACAGTCTATTGATCTGGCGAGTCATGCAGTTTACAAGATAGCAGCATTTGTAATTTACTAGCAGCTATTTATAATCTAGGCTCTATAGGTATTCCGGGGAGGTCTAAAGCAATAATAGCCTCAAATCTTTGCTAGATAAGACTTTTAGCCGTAGGGATGTTAAATTGCTAAGATTCAGTATAGTTTGTAAAGATTCCAGCTTTTTGTGATTATCCATCTCCCTAAAACACCTATTGAGCCTTTCAGAATTATCTGAATCTATAAAGCTGAATTGATATATCGCAATCCTAGTTCACTTGCTAAATTAGATAGCTTCTGGCGGGGGATTCCAGCCGCCTGCGGCGGGTAAAATCATTTAAGATTGCTATATCAGGAAGTAGCTGCCAGCCTTGATTCCAGTTGAGCAAAGAAAGTCGATCGCATTACCCAAATCGCCAAGAATCCCGGCAAAATTATAAAAAATCCTGTCAAGCGGGCAATAAAGAAAATAGCCTCGATAGTTAATAGTCCTGTATGTTGCTGTTGCCATAAAATCACGATCAACAGGAGAATCCCTAGAAGTAAAGCTACGAATAACCAAGGGGAGTTTTTTTGTTGGAGGTTGATCTGCATTGGTTGTTTGAGAAATGCTCGCAACCACTTAGCAACTACGACCAGCCCTGTAATCATCATCCCCGGCTTCCAGATTTCTAAAACCATGACCACGATCGCTAGGCTGATACCCACCGGAGAAAAAAGCTCATTTTTCCAAACATGGTAGGCGTTATACGCAAGGGAGAAACCGAAGTAACTGATGAATTGAGGAAAATAGAAAATAGCCGCAGGAACAGCTATGAGTGAGCCGGATGCGACGGCATGAAGCAAGATACAGAGGACAAAACTCAGATAAACTAGTAGCCCATATAACCCCCCAATGCGGATCATCACCCCTAAGTTGCCAGCTTTGTAGTGTAGATAATTAGCGATCGCTAGAATTGTGAGACTGCCCAAAACTAAATGTGGGGAAATTTCTGGTAAAAGAAAAGACGGTATGGCTACTATACTGCCCAACCCCAAGAGCAACCAAGTCCGGCGGATTTTGCAGAGCAACCCTGTTGATAACTGACTGCCTACAAGGACAGCCCCGATATACCCCGCTACAGTACCGACAACCCGCCAGTGGAAGATTACAGAAGTATTCGCAATTGGTAAAGAAAAAGCCTGTAAAGTCCAATTGACTGCGGCAGTAATTAAAGTAGGATCGTAGGGAGCGATCGCATGGTCAGCCGTAGGCGAAAAGGTTAAAAGTCTGGCACTCCCTTGGGCAAAGTCACCGAATAGCTGCTCTGCTTTGACAGGTTCTGAGATGGCATTAGCGAAGATCGATCGCATATCTGGCAAGGGATTTAATTGTTCGTAGATGCCACTGCCAAAGAATAAATTGCGAGGATTTGTTGGTGTAGCCTCTCCCCCAATACCGAGGACGATCGTGGCGAGGAAATCAGGATTAAGTAAAGCTGTATCTAAAGCAACTGTTCCGCCCATAGAGTGACCACCAATGCCTAGGCGTTGTCGATCGAAGAGGGGTACTTCGGCTTCGCTCAGCGACCACTGGCTTTTTACCCAAGCGACAACCCGTTCTACATCTGCTAAATTCCCAGCAGGGGAGTCTCCACGACGGTAAGATTCTCCGTACCCACCAAAATCAAAGGTAACTGCGGCAACCCCTCGCCGGGCTAGCTCTGTAGCCCAAGGAGCCATCGTATCTTTCGTAGAACGGATACCGTGACAAAGGATAACTACGGGAAGTCCGCTAGATGGCTCAGATCGCTGGGTGAAAACCTTGAGACTAAGGGGAAAATCTCCCGGAAGAGTAAGCGATCGAGTCTGCACCGTAAAGTCACTGCCCAACAAATGTAAAGTCAGGCTGAGAAGCAGAAAAGCAATAATAATAATTTTGCTCAATATGCACCAGTTGGTAAGTTTTTATGAATCCTAGCTCACGATGCTGTTAAGTTCAAATCTTTTGCATGTAATCTGGTAGCTTAAAATTAAGTAATTCGAGATTCGAGAAAATATCAAAAGGAGCAGAGCTATGACAGTTTTAGAGAAAGCCATGAGTACGCTGCAACAGTTACCGATCGAGAAGCAGCGAGAAGCACTGAACTTTATTGAATTTTTGGTCTTTCAGTTGAGCGATCGACAATTTCCGCAGGAGTCTGTAGCCAATGTTACCCATAAGATTGAAAGCTCTCCCCGTGATCTACTAAAAAATGGAAGGTGCGGTCGAAGATGGAGTAGATGATCTTTCCTTTAATAAAAATATATGGAGGATAC
>JAAUUE010000248.1 GCA_012031635.1 Coleofasciculaceae cyanobacterium SM2_1_6
TTATCAGCTATTTTCCAAGACTCTGCCAACTCCGGCTCTATTTTCCTGTCAAGGGATTTTCCCTAACTAAACCTTTATAGGTCAACCCAAAAATATTTGGAGATTCCTGATTCAAGGCAAAGTTAAAAGTCTTGACATCAGACAAAATGCTCGTGACTACCCTGGGTATTCTTGCTGTAGAGTCGAGTAGCTGAGTTTGGCTACAAGCAGTTACTAAATAAACAAGACCAAAGGTAATTAATCCCAAGACAATAGTGATTAATCGGGGTTTAATTTTCAGCTTGTTCATAGTAACTAATCCTCAAGTATTAGGAATATTATTATAGCGGTTATCAATCTATAGCAGTTATAAATGATTTTACCCGCCTGCGGCGGGTGAAATCGCCTACCAGAAGCAATCTAATTTAGAAAATGATTTAGGATCGCTATAGCAAGATATTAGATAATTGTAGGGGCGCAAGGCTTTGCGTCCTTGGTGTGTAACGCAGCTAGGTAATTGAGTTTTCTAGGAGATTTTGCAGGAGTTGATAGATTTCTTTAGGATATTTTTGAGGGAGAGAATGATCAGCTCCGGGAATAATGGCTAATTTTGCCCCTTGGATTTCTTGGGCGTAGGTTTGGCTATGCCATAGGGGAATTGTCTCATCTTCTGCCCCTGCGATCACCAATGTTGGTAAGTGTAACCGATAAATTTCTTTCTCTACTGTATCCACAGCATCTTCTGGACGAATACGATCGACCACAAAAGACCTTGCCGCCGGATTTGCCATCAGTTCTTCTCGAAACCACCGAATTTTATCTAGTTCTGCCTGTCGTCCGGTCAGTTTTCCTAGGGGAGTTGCCAAGCTCAAAACCCAATCCACCACCGGAGTATCCCACAGTAAGGGTCGATACTGGTCGTACTTGCCACAAAAACTATCATCCCGAATCCCCGCCGCCCCAATCAAGCCCAAGCCCATAATTTGCAGGTTATCTGGATTATCTAAAGTATGTAAAGCTGTGGCTGCCCCGACCCAAGCCCCGAAGGAATGCCCAAGGATGAAAGCTCGATCGATCGCCATCACCTTCAGAAATTCCCCCACAAACGCCACCATAATCGCCACATCGTAGCGAATCTGGGGTTTACTAGAATCCCCAAAGCCCAACAAATCTAGAGCAATACATCGATAATCTTGGGCAAGTAAAGCAATCAATCCATCCCAGCAACTTTTGTTACTCAGAAATCCATGCAAAAATATTAAAGGTATTCTCCCCTCAATCTCTGCGTAATTATCTACAGAATTATCTTTAATACTATCTGTATAACTTGCAACTAGAGGCGTTGAACTAATCTGGGGCAAATAGATAGGGTGCGATCTTGGGGGAGTGGTTAAGAAAGTATTTAAGGAAGTGTTAATTGTCGTTTTCACTGAAGATATTAAGTAATTGAAATTTAAGTGTTTACAATTTAAGTGTTTGCTTGTAACCAGTTTTCTAGGTCAGTAATTCCTTGAAAATCCAAGAGAGCTTCACCAAGGGTTTCTAGGATATCCAAGGGGAGCGATCGTACCTTGTTTTGCTGCTCGATCGAAATCTCTCCACAACGCCGGTTCAATAGACGAATTATTAAATCCACTTCCTGTTGAAAGGCTTCCTGCCGACCTTCTTGCCGACCTTCTTGCCGACCAATTTGAAGAACTTCTTGATAAAACCTTGTCTGGGTCATATCTACTTCTTTGAGATTTAACATTTGCCGTACCTCTTCAATACTTAACTGGAGAAACTTATTTATTAGTATAGCCTCCACCAAGTCTAGTAGTCGCTTAAACTCTGCTGGTGTACCACTACTGAGAATAGATTGAGCCGCTGCACTAGCTTCTTGATCTGGGATGACTAAGAGCTTCAGGAGAGCTAGATTTGGACTCAAGTTAGTTAGGGTTAGTAAGTCTTCTAGATAAGATTACTTCCGTTTCAGCCAAGCATTGGGCCAGTGGGTAATATTCTCAGATAAATCTTCGCTTTCATTAAATAGCCATTGGGGAGGCTCTAGGATAAATTCTGGATGGTTTGGCAAAAATTCCATAACGGCAGTTTGAGGATTATTTGTTCCCCAGTCGGGCTGCGATCGAGGCGCACCAACCAAATCTTGCATAATCCCATCGGTGGCGACTATATAGGAACCGGGAGTGACAAATTCAGCATAGGCATTGAGTTCTGCCAAAACGTGATCTTTACTATGATTTGAGTCTAGCAAAATTAAAACCGTATCCTTGGGCTGAATATTTGATTTTACTTGCTTAACTATTTCTGGATCGATCGAACTACCTTCCAATAACGTGATGTAGGGAAATAATTCATGTTCCTCGATCGCCTTTCGGTTGTGGGGACGAATTTCAATATCCACCCCAATTACTTTTCCTTTTCCAAAAACTTTGCATAAACTGGCATAAAATATCAAGCCTCCACCATGAGCCACTCCAGTTTCAATAATTACATCCGGTTTTAATTGATAAATAACTTCTTGGAGCCGGACTAAATCTTCTGGCAATTGAATAATCGGTCTCCCTAACCAAGTAAAAGTATAAATGTGTTTTGTGATCCAACCAGACTTTAACCACACCTGAGAAAGGGCAGCAAACCCTTCTTTTGTATTTAAAGATAGTTCTTTTTTTTTCTTGATTATCTTCTACTAATAAGATATTTTTGTCTGTGTCAATTATTAATTTCATTAGGTTAATTATTTAGTTTAATTAGGTTGATTTTATATAGCAATCTTAAATCATTTGTTAGATTAGATTGTTTCTGGTAAATAATTTCACACGCCTGCGGCGGGTGAAATTATTTAAGACCGCTATAATCTTAATTATTATTTAGTTATCAATAGATAAATAAATAACAATAACTCTAGGAGATTTTACCATTTGCAAGAAATTTCTTCCACCACTCGATCGTTTCTCCTAGTCCCGTCTCTAGAGTATACCGAGGAGTCCAGTTAGTTTCCTGTCGCAGCCGAGAATTATTCGCACAAATAAATTTGGGATCCAAGGGAGCATAGGGTTTTGCGCCAAACTCCAGCAATTCAGTTCTTGCTAAAATTGTGCCGATCGTCTCAGCAATGTCTCTCACTGTCACAGGTTGCCCAGAACCAATATTGACCACTCCCAAAAGCTCTGCCTGAACTACAGCATAGATCGCTGCTGCCACATCCTCAATGAGGAGAAAATCTCGGATTTGCTCTCCTAGGGTTAGTTTTACAGGGGTTTGTTCTAATAGAGATGTAATCACGGCTGGTACCAGTCGCCGTTGATCTTCAAAGGCTCCGTACTGATAAAACAAACGAATCCAACTAAATTTCATCCCTGAAATCTTTGCCCACTGTTCTAAAACTATCTGTGTAGCTAATTTACTTGCTGAATATAGATGCTGTGGTTTATTTGGTGATGTTTCTGATAAATATCCAAGGCTTGAATCATACTCAAAACAACTGCCAATCCCGATAAAATACTGACAACCTAATTCCTGTAATTTCATCGCTAGAGCAAGAGTTGCATTGAGGAAATGAATATTTTCTTGTGCTGCTAAATACTTCCCCGGTATCGCATACCAAGCAGAGTGAATACATACATCAAATTCTATTTGTGGTAAATTATTTATAGCTACTAAATCTAGCAAATCACAGGAAATTAAATGTACTTGAGAAAGAATATCAAGAATCCTCCATAGATTACTTTCTTGACGATAAATGACGTAAACTTCACATTCTTTTTTTACTAAATATCTAACTATATGAGACCCAATAAAACCTGTGGCTCCTGTCACTAATACTTTCATAATTAATTTATTAAGTGTTAATTATTATTAGGCAAAATCAAGCAAAAAATTATCAAGTAAAAAGTTAAACAAAAAAATCAAACATTTTTGCCATTAGCATCTATGAATCTAGCATTTAATTGTAAGTCACGACATGTTGCTTTGATTTCATGAATATAATTAGGGTTCATCACTACGATCATTAAATCATCTCCAACTAATTGATTAAGGATTTGGGGAGAATATATTTGATGTCCAGTATGGGGAACAAAACAGTTTTGCTTTTTCTGATTGATATCAATACACCAATTAATTAATTGAGCTTCTGGATCAACTAAATTTACAAAAATAACACCCTTAGTTGCCATGCCCCAAATAGCAATATTTATGTTTTTATTCTTTAATTCTTTGAGTCGATCGCTCATCTCAGAAACTAATTTATTCTCATTATCTATATAAACTTTAACCTTATTAATGAATTGATCTAGAATCTCTTTATTTCCTTGATAATTATCATTACAGATATTGCTAGTAGTGCCTCTAGCCCAGATATATTGATCACCAAAAACTCTGTGAGTCTCCTCTACATTAAATCCAGAACTTTCTAGAATCATGCTAAAGCTATCAGTTGTAAAGTAGTTACAATGCTCGTAACAAAAGTCCCAAAAAGCCTGATTTTCTAAAATCCAAGTTAGGTCTGGCACTTCAAAAAAAAATGACGTGTTAGGAAAAATATTAAGGGCAGAATGAATAGACTTTAAAAAATTAGTAGGCTGGGGAATATGCTCTAGAACATGGCGACAAATAACTAAGGCTGGTCGCTCTGTTACATACTCTTGCTTAAAGATATCTGGAATAAAGTGCAAGTTAGAGGAGTTACTATTTTTTGAGATCAATAAAGTTTCTTCATAACTAGGGTCTATGCCTAACCCTCGAACTTGAGGATAAAAATCTGTTAATACTTTTAAGAAGGTGCCTTTACCACAGCCTACATCAATTACTAGCTGATTATCTAAATTGTAGGTTTGATGAAGGAAGGTAGCTATTTTTTGATAGTAAGCAGTGAATGTAGCGGAGGGGACGCTGTTATCATAGTTTTTATCATAATTAAGTAGAGAAGAATCAAATTTTCTATTATTAGCAAATCCACAATCTGGACAAACCCCTAACTCAAATTGACCAACTTTAGCTTGTAAGGCATCATCACGATTTTGATAAACATAGTTCTGCATAGTAATTAGATTTTCTCTAATCACTGCTGGAAAAACACGAGACTGATTGCATAAAGAGCAGAAATTCGGTGCCATTAATAATTACTCAACTTCTAAGTTAACGATCGAGGGTTTAGGGTAATAAATATAAGATTTTGTCATAGTTTTGTCATAGTTTTGTCATGGTTTTGTCATAGTTTGGTATTGCTAAATATTTATTCAAGAGAAATACCCAGCGATCGTATTCTTGCTTGTAATTCTTGGACTTGTTGGCTTGCCTGCTCAGCCCGTTGACGCTCCTGCTCAGCCCGTTGATGCTCCTGTTCAGCCCGTTGATGCTCCTGTTCAGCCCGTTGATGCTCCTGTTCAGCTTGGAGGCGAGCCTGGGCAGCTTTGAGGATTTCACCTTGAGCGGCTTCTTGAGGTGTAGGAATTAAGATCCCCTCTAGGGAAAAATAGCGCAGCTTTTCCTCTTGAAGACCCAAGAAAAAACCCAGGGTTTCGCTCCAGAGCCAACCTTGGGGATTAGGAGTAATTGGTATGTATTGATTAATATTTAACCGGAATCCAGCAAACTCTAGGGTATCGGGGGAAAAATAAAAATACTCTGGGGTATGAAACCTTTCTCCGTATAAATCTCGCTTGAGGGTACGATCGACCTGAGCCGTAGAGTCTGAGAGCAGTTCAATAATCAGATCAGGGTAGCGTCCATCCTCTTCCCACACCACCCACGAATTGCGAGGAACTCTGGTGGTATTTTTTACTAAGAAAAAGTCAGGTCCTCGAAAATCACGATTTTTCAATTGTTGGCGACTAAAATAAACAGTTAGATTCGCCCCAATGAAAAAGTCATCCCGCTCACGCCAAGCCCACTCTAGGCAAGTAACTAATAATAACAATTGCATGTAGTGTAGAGAACTTTCCATTTCTGGTTCATCGCTTAAGAGTTTGCTAGTATCAGGCATTTGCTTTTCTAGTTCCTGGGCGGTGATAGCTGCCATAGATTCTTCCTCGTGAAATTAGTAGGTAATGGGAGTTTAAGTGTTGGCTTGCAACCAGTTTTCTAGATCAGTAATTCCTTGAATATCTAGTAGGGCTTCGCCAAGGGTTTCTAGGGTCTTGAGGGGCAGTGATCGCACTTGGTTTGGCTGCTCGATCGAAATCTCCCCACACCACCGAGTTAATAGACGTAATATTAGGGCAACTTCCTGCTGCAAGGCTTCCTGCTGACCTTCTTGCTGACCTTCCTGCCGACCAATCTGAAGAACTTCTTGATAGAATCTTGTCTTGGTTGCATCTGCTTCTTTAAGGTTTAACATTTGCCGTACCTTTTTGATACTTAATTTAGGAAATTTATTTATTAGTATAGCTTCCACTAACTCTAGTAATCGCTTAAACTCTGTTGGTGTACTACTACTGCGTAAAATAGATTGAGCTACGGTGCTGGTTTCTTGAACTGGAGTTACTAGGAGCTAAGAGCTAAATTTGGACTCAAGTTAGTCAGAGGGAGCAAATCTTCTAAGTACAATCTCTGTACCCAAGTATTTAGCAAAATCTGATATGGCCATCCTAAATCATTTGCTAAATTAAATTGCTGCTGGTCGGCTGTTCCACCCGCCTGCGGTGGGTGAAATCATTTAGGACTGCCATAAGGCGTTTCACTACCTAGATCATGGCTACGGCGATGCAAAATTAATAACCCCCGCCAAGGTCTAGTAATTAGCGTAGCTCTGTTTCTTTCACTACTGGAGCACTGTAGGCAAACTCACAGTTAGCAAGAATGTCGGGAAATAGCTCTGAGATCAAGGTTGGTTGAGATAGTTAAAGATGCGGTAAAAGAGTTTGTCTGTCTTTATGCATTAGACCTCTTGTGTGAATAAGGAAAAAGCCCCTCATCCCCCAGCCCCTTCTCCCTAGGGAGAAGGGGAGTAAGAGGAAAGTCCCTCTCCCTAGGGA
>JAAUUE010000249.1 GCA_012031635.1 Coleofasciculaceae cyanobacterium SM2_1_6
CTGAACAAAGCTCAATTTTTGCAACTCCTCCAAGCACATCACCAAGCCCTCCAATTCACCGGACACGGCTGCCACGACCCAGAAACCCCAGAAAATTCTTACCTCAACCTTGGTGAAGACCAACTCCTGCTCACGGATCTTCTCCGCCACCAACAACTAGACCTCAGTTCCTATCGCCTGATCTGCCTCACTGCCTGTGAATCGGGGATCACTACCCAAAGCCTCTTGGATGAATACATCGGCTGGGGCAGCGCCTTCCTTGCCCAACAAGCCAGAACCGTGATTAGTACCCTGTGGAACGTGGATGTACGCTCTAGTGCTTTTTTGATCATTAGGTTTTACCAACTCTTTAGCAACCCAGAAAAACCCATTTCCGCTCCCCAAGCCCTACGAGAAGCTCAAAGTTGGTTAAGCATGTTGGATTATGAAGGTTTGGCAGATTGGTACACAGAACTAGCCCGCCTCACCACCATTCCCCAATACCGAGACTACCTCCACACCGAAGCCGCTAAACTCCAAGCAGATCCTGAAAAAATCAATGGCATGGAGCGCCCCTTCACCGATCCCTACCACTGGGCTGGCTTCATCTGCACGGGCTTAAATCAGTGAACAGTTATCAGTGAACAGTTACTTGTACTGAGCGGAGTCGAAGTGTCAGTTACTCGCACTGAGCGGAGTCGAAGTGTCAGTTATCAGTGAAGACAGCTATTAATTAACTTTTTTGGCTCTTTCTAGTTCTTCTCGTAAGACCCGGCGGAGAGTTGTCTCTAAGGTTGCTTCTGGGGTTATTTCTTGAAATTGCGCTGGGGGTTCCTGTTGTTGGATATATTGTCGTAGGGCTGCATTGATTAGACTTTGGTAATTTCCTCCACCTGCTGCATGGACTTGCTCTCGAAACCAAGCAAGAATTTCCTCATCTAACCGAATTGTGATCCGAGTTTTCCCTGATGCCACAGTATCTACAGCACCCCTTTTTCCTTGACTAAAATCATACTCTGCATCCATATCTTCTAATCATAGACCTGTCTACGATGCCTAATCCGATAAATAAAAATCATTTCTTCTTCACGGTCAAATTCATAAATAACTCGATAATCTCCAACTCTCAACTTAAAAAGACCTGATAGATCACCTGTTAAAATTTGTGGGTTAATTTGGTCAAAATTCTCGCCTAACCAATTAATCTTCTTGATAATTCGTTGACGAACAACTTGGGTCAAATTTTCTAAATCAGCAATAGCTTCTGGTTCATACTCGATTAAATAACTCATTAAACACCCAAGCCAAACCTACTTATAACTTCTGCTGCTGAAATCCCACGAGTTCCTGTTTTTCTGCGCCTCTGAATTTCTAAAAGCTCTTGCTTGAGTTCTTGCTTAACCATCATCCCTTCATCTAGATCAGCTAAAATATCCTCTATTACTTCCGTAACAGTTTCCCGAATCAAGGCTTTTAGTTCATCGGTCGTTAGATCTTTGACTTGCATGGCTATGACCTTGTATTAACTACCTCGTATCAACTACGTCAGCCCGATCTTAGCAATAATTGTCTAGAATTGAAAATAAAAATAGTTACACTTTTATCCCCTAGTCTATGGAAATCAATCAATCTCAAGGCATTACTCTCTACGCTTTCTTGGAAGCCGTTGCCCAACAAACTGCCCCTCTGCCGGAAGATCTCAAACAACAAATGAGCCAAGCCGGGGAAATTTTCACCACAGATCTCAACACCGCCATCAACCAACTAGCCAACCTCGCCCAACACCCCCACCTGCAACCCATCTATGAACTAACTCGTCAACAAATCCAACCCGATTACCAACCCCAAGAACTGAATGAATATTTACCCGATCCTATAAATCCAAACAAAGAACCAAGAAACGAACTTATAGGATACTTAGATAACGTGATTGTAGTTGATGTTCTAAAATCTCCAGACTCCGAACAAGGATTAAATAGCAACCAAGGACTTTTAGAAAAACTCCGCTCTCTCTTATTCAAAAAAATATAGAGTAATTAATGACTGGCATATACTATCCAACTCTGGATTTATTTTATTATTATGCAACTAGTGGCTTAGGGATAAAAACCGATGACACAAAGCCGATCGATGACTATTGGCAAGCAATTCAACAGAGAAATAATTCAAAAGAAAATATTATTAAATTTCATGAGCGGGGACATCTGCAAGGCAGGCTGCTTCGCCAAAATTTAGGAGATAGTAATTGTTTTCATTTTGACTGTTCTTTAGATGAAAAATCAATAGCTTCTACTTTAGATAAAATTACTGAGTTAAGAAAAAAAATTGAGCCACTACCACCAGATAATAATATTTATTTAGGTCGTAGCTGGATGATTTATGGCTGGGTTGATACCAATCAGAAACCATCTCAAGTAGCTAAAGAATTATATAAAAATTTAGTAAGTAATTTAGTAGTAGATGATTCGGTACATGAATACCGGGACTATCAACGAGAGGGAAAGCTACTGGGAGCTACTGTTGTAGAAGCGTGGCGATCGTATCAAGAATGGGATACTCCAGAGGTAAATAGTCATGCACTGATTATTTTATATCCCGATCGTGATAGCTATATAGAGGCTTCTAAATCAATTTCTGATATTTGGATGCGCTTGCTTTTATATCGTCATAAAATCTGGAATTCCTACCAAAAAAGTCGTAAAAATAAAGAAAATATTAGTGAGGCTTTTAACAAGGTAGTTCCAGTGTTAGAAAATCATGGCAACTATAATTTAACTCAGCTAGGAAAGTCGCTGGAAACCATCAGAAAAACCTTAACAACATATAGCACTAACCTCCACAATATTAGTATTCAACAACAAACCCTCAGTACCAATTTACATAACTATAATCTTGCTGTAAAAGAATTGACTAATAGGGCTGACATAATCTATAAAAATCATTCTAATTGGGATAATGATCTAAAGTTTCTAGAAAATTTGCAGAGATTGCGAGTATAAAATATGAAAAGCAATTAGAAAAAGATTATGCTACTCTTACTCCCGGTTTAGCAGTGTTGACGGGATTAACCGAAACGATTCGGGGCTTGGTGGAAGTGCAACAGGCAGAGATCGATCGACAACAAAATATTACAATTGCGATCGTGGGTTTGGGCTTATCTGCTAGCAGTGCGGCTGTGGGCATTAGTGCAACTCAGGTCTATCAACCAGAAAATAATCAACGTATTTCTTGGCAGGAGGGCTTGGGCTATAGCTTGGTTCCAGCGATCGCCATTGGGATCAGCCTGATCTTGGTTAGCACAAAAGATTGGTACAAAAAATTCCAGAAGCTCAAGCAAGCAGAATCCACAAAGCTCAGTAGTAGTGAAAAGGATTAAAAATTAGTGTGATCCTTCAAAAGCCTCTCGATCGAATTCACCAAGAATTTGCCCAAGCAGAGAGGGATATTGTGCTAGGATCCTGAGAGATTTTTAAAAGATTCTAGGGAATTGCATCAACCCTACCCTGAGTAGTTCGGTTACACCTACCCCGCAAATTTCTGAAGATTGTTAAATTGAGATTGTTGAGTTAGATTTACACAAAAAATAACTTAAACTACCCGTCATATATTGCTGAATCGACGCTACTTTAGCTTTTAGGGTAAAGTTTATTAAGAGATCCGCAGGATCAGGAAACTATTCATAACTTAGTTGAGGTGAACAGTGAATAATACATCTAATCAAGCCCCAGAATTTTTCGATCAAGATGCAGATACGAACCTCCTGTGGCAATACGTCCAGTCTATGAGTCCAGAAGTGGTTACTCAACTGTCGAAGCCGACCTCTACCGAAGTATTTCAGGTGATGGAACGGAATATTGTAGGATTGTTGGGGAATCTGCCCCCAGAGCATTTTGGCGTAACCATTAGCACCAACCGGGAGAACCTTGGTAGATTGCTGGCTTCGGCGATGGTAAGCGGTTACTTCCTGCGGAACGCTGAGCAGCGCATGGTGTTTGAGAAATCCTTGCAATCTACCGAAACTAACTTCCCCGAATAAATAAGGCAAGAATCTATTAATTACCGCCATGACTACCCCCCCCACACCGGATGCGTCTCCTCTTCCCCATAAGATTATTGGTGTGGCTATTATTTGGAATCAAGCAGGGCAAATTTTGATCGATCGCCGTCTGCCGGGGGGTTCTAGTGGTGGCTTGTGGGAATTTCCGGGGGGCAAGCTAGAGCCGGGGGAGACGATCGAGGAATGTATCACCAGAGAAATTAGAGAAGAGTTAGCGATCGAGATTGCCATTGAGCAGCACTTCCGCACGATCGACCACACCTACAAGGAATCACGGGTCACGCTTCATTTCTACCATTGTCGCTATCTCCGGGGGATTCCCCAAGCCCTAGAATCGGAAGAGATTCGTTGGGTAACTTTAGCAGAGATGGCGCAATTTTCCTTCCCCGCCGCCAACCAAGAAATCATCCAAGCCCTCAAAGAAAATCAAGTTAAAATTGGTAAAAACTAAGGTTACAAAAATTTAAGATGTGAAAATTAAGACTACAAAAATCAAGGACGCAAAGCCTTGCGCCCCTACAGTCTCCCCTTAACTCCTTTACCTCCCCTTACCTCCTTTACCTCCCTTTACCTTCTCCCCCCATGCTCCCCACCATTATTCTTCCCGGCTACTTTGCCAGTGCTAACGAATACCAAGCCCTCGCAAAACTATTAACTAACTTGGGGGCAACAACAGCGATCGTTCCCTTGACCAAGAATGACTGGATTCCCACCGTAGGGGGGCGATCGATGATCCCAATTCTCAAAAAAATTGATGCCACTGTTAAACAGGTACAAGCCCAACATCCCGACTCCCCAGTGAACCTAATTGGGCATTCGGCGGGGGGCTGGATTGCCAGAATTTATCTCGGCGAGGTTCCCTATACAATTCATGGGGATGTCACTCCCGCCGCCGGACTATGGCAGGGCAGCAACTTTGTCGCCAATCTTGTCACCCTTGGTACACCCCACATCAGCCAAGAGCCTTGGACTCGGAAAAATCTTGATTTTGTCAATAATAATTATCCGGGAGCCTTTTATTCCCAAGTTAAATATATTTGTGTAGCCGGAAGAGCGATTTCTGGGGAGCAACGCTGGCGTAATTGGCTGGCTTATAATAGTTATAAAATTACCTGTGGCGATGGGACAACTTGGGGTGATGGGATTACCCCGATCGAGGCTGCCCATCTAACAGGGGCAGTGAATTTGACAATTCCTGATGTGTTCCATTCCCCCCGGCGGCAGGGTTTGTGGTATGGTTCTCCAGAGGTAGTACCCCAGTGGGCTTCTCATTTGAATTAAAATTTTTGAATTAAAGCTAAAACTAAAATTAAAATTTGAATCAACTTTGAATCAACATTGACACTCCCGTATCTAAAGACACATCTAAAGATCGTAGAATGCTTTGTGTATCAAGATTCAGATAAATCCCCTAGATCCTTAAAAAAGAGCTAGATTAAGTATTAAAAAGATGTTAGCAGGCTCCCTCTTAGAAAAATTAGCCACTGCCCACCGGGGCAGTAAAAATCGTCCCCTAAATTTTGGGGTCTATTACAAAAATACTTTAGTTGCGCTCTGCCATGCCCTCGAAGATTGTGTTTTGGAGTTTCCCAGCCAACCTTTGATGATTACGGCTTTTCAACGGGGGAAGTGGTATCTCGAAGAAGCCGATCGCTACGGTAGCCTCGCCGAAAAATCTCGGCAAGTAGTGATTATGGCGGCGACCGAGGGTGGGTTTGCCGAGCATCCGACCAGCCAGAGAGCCAATGTTGAGTTAGTGAGCCTGAAGGCAGAAGATCCGGTGGCGATCGAGTGGCATTTGATGATCCTTGCCCCCACCTACACAGCCATGGTGTTGTGCCAAGAACTCTCTGCCGCCGACTATGGACGAGATGGAGTTCCTACAGAAGACCGCCAACGCAAATTTTATGGCTTCTGGACTTTTGAGCCGGAACTAGTCACCGAAACTGTCAAGCTGGCGATCGATCACATCCACACCTATGACCCCCAACTAGCAGAGAAATTACACCAGCAAGTCGCCGAAATTCAGCAAGCTACCCCTCCAACTAGAGATGATCAGGGTATCGCCGTCACTAAAGCCGTCACGAAGGTAGTCCAATACCTACAGGTCTATCAAGACGATCTCCCCCACTCCGCCCAGCACCTCGATCAAAATCTCCTCTCCAACGAAGTCGCTGCCTTTCTCCGCATGGCGCAATTAATCGATCAGGCAGACCCCAGTAATCCCAAAGCCGCCGCCGAAGTTGCTGCCCTTGCCGAAGCCCTTGGACAACTCCTTGACCTTCCTGCTTGGCAGATGAAACGACTCCGCCTTGCTGGTCTGCTCCATCGCCTTGCCCCCCTCCAAGCCGGGCAAGCTACCGTAGAAGTTGTGGTGGAAACCATGGTGGAAGAACCTAATGCCCCCCAAGCCGCCGCCCTCGAAGACCCGGAGCTACCCCAAGCTTCTCTGTTACGGATCATGCCTCGTCTCCAAGCGATCGCCCAGATCATCACCCACCAGCAGGAACATTGGGATGGCACAGGATTACCTAGCGCCCTTGCCTACGATCGAATTCCCCTAGAATCTAGGATCCTCGGACTCACCGCCCACTTCCAACAGCAAGTTATCTTCCATCAAGCCACCCACAGTCACCTTAGCCAGAAGGCTAACCCTTTAGTCTCGGCTCTGGCAGATTGTCAAGCTCAAGCAAATAAATATTTTGATCCAAAATTAGTAGAAACCCTCGGATTATTAGTTAAAGGCTTGGAACAGGGGCTGACTCTCACTGCCCATCAACCAAAGATTGCGGCGGGGATGTGGTTACTAGACCAAGATTAGGAAAACAATACTTATCCTAAAACCAACAAAAAATAAGGGAAAGTACTCTTTCCCCTACCAAATCATTCTTTGGACGGGCTGGTT
>JAAUUE010000250.1 GCA_012031635.1 Coleofasciculaceae cyanobacterium SM2_1_6
ATGGTGAAAGCCAGTGAGCGTGAATGGGTAGGGGCGCATTGACTACGCCCTTAAGGTACAGTGACTGAAAAATCGGATTCTGGACTCTTAAAGAATCCCACGTGCTTTAGCCGTGGGAGTGTCAAAAAACTTGTTAATTGATTGTTACAGCTATAGTGCTAGACAGATTAATTAGGACAAGACCAGATACGTTGGCTGAGCGAAGTCGCAGCCGAACTCGTCTTAACTTTTATGGCAATGACTATACCATCTCCTAAAACGAAATCAAACACTATATAGCGATCCTGAATCATTAGACCTCTTGCGTGAATAAAGAAAAAGCCCCTCATCCCCCAGCCTCTTCTCCTTGGGGAGAAGGGGAGTAAGAGGAAAGCCCCTCTCCCTAGGTAGAGGGATTTAGGGTGAGGATCATGATTCACGCAAGAGGTCTATTTTCTAAATCAGATTGCTTCTGATAGGTTATTTCACCCGCCGCCGGCGGGTGAAATCATTTAGGACTGCTATACCAACCTTGCTCAGTTGAGGATACCCGTTGAGGATGGGTTAAGCTGTAGGGATAAATTATTGGGAAAGATCATAGGTTATATGGGGATATTACACGGTAGTTGGTTGGCTCAGGGCGGTTTTTTTGTTTGGGGAGAAGTTTATCGATTCTCGAAGCGAGAGGCTACGCCCAAAAAGCCATCTCCTAAAAAGCAAGCTCTCGAAGAGTCAACAGCGAACCCTGATGCGCCGCTCCATCCCTACACCATGCACCCCGGAGAATTGGTTGAGTTTCTGGTAGAGAAAAACCTGTTGACGGCCACCGCCCTGAAAAATGCACCTATGACCGAGCTAGTAGTGAATCTGCCCAGCTACAAATCTGGTCGATTGACCCTACCCTTTCTTTCTAGCCAAGAGGTAACTGGCGATCTACAAAAACCTTGGTCAATTACCGGGATCACCTTAAGTTTATCCTTGGGGAAAGAATTATTGAAGGCTCTACCCTTGGGGAATGTTGCCACGGGTGGTGATTATTGGGGGGGAGATTTGCGGTTTTGGAGTCATGTCGATCGCTGGAGCCTAGATCTCTTGGGGCGAGAGAAATTTGTTCCCGGTGTCTCAACTCAAGGTGAGCAGGTGGTGATGAGTTGGCTGCCCTTGCTAGATAGTGCTTTAGATCAAGCAAGATTGACTCGTTTTACCCAGGTCATGCCTCTAATTTGCGGCCAGTATCAAGCCCATTTATCTAACCAGTTACCCAGTGAGATTTTGTTAGATTTTCTGGCGGGTTCGATCGATCACCACATCCGCCAAATCATTACGGATCTGTCCCAGCCTCGTTTGCCTCCACCTCTCCAAGAATGGATCCAGGGCTTAACTACCAATAATCCCAGCAAAAATTACCTCAATACCAATAGTGATGCTGCCCAGCGTTTAACTGCTCTCTGGCAAAACTGGACAGCCCCGGTGCAAAAATCTTTGGTGACCAGCTCCAAATATTGGCAACAGCGCCAAGCTCAAGGGGATTTATTTCGGGTGTGCTTGGTGTTGGTTCCACCAGCTAGTGAGCTATCTCAAGAAACTATTCAAGAACATAAATGGCGGTTGGAGTATCATTTACAAGCGATTCCCGAAGCAGGAGGCTACGCCAATGACCAACCAGAATTATTAATTTCCGCAGCAACTATTTGGCAACACGACTCAGAAAGATTGGTGCAACATCAGCGCACCATTGTCGCTCCTAGGGAAACTCTGCTGCGGGGCTTGGGGATTGCGGCTCGGCTGTATCCTGCAATCAGCAATAGTTTAGAATCGCCCCGTCCCGAATTTTGTGAACTGGGGGACTTAGAAGTTTATGAATTTATCAAGGCAAGGGCTTGGCAACTAGAAGACCACGGTCTGGGGGTAATCCTGCCCTCTAGTTTGCGACCGGGAACGGAAGAGAAGAAACTGGGCTTGAAGATCACTGCCCTGGAACCAAATGCGGGGCAACGCTTGGGAATGCAGACTCTCCTGAACTATCGCTGGGAATTGGCGATCGGGGATATGACTATTTCTAGCCAAGAGTTTCAACAGATTCTTGCCATGCAGTCTCCTTTGGTGCAAGTTAATGGTACTTGGATCGCTCTGCAACCGGGAGAAATGCGATCGGCGCAGCAACTTTTGACCACACCGCCCAGCCAAACTCTGTCTGTGGCAGATTTATTGCGTTTGGGTTCTGGGGAAACTCAGGTGATGGAAAAGCTCCCGGTGGTAAGTTTTGAAGCCCAAGGGGTGCTGGAGGAACTTTTGGCAAACTTGGGCAGAAATGAGGCGATCGCCCCCATCGATCCTCCCGATACTTTCCGAGGGCAACTCCGACCCTACCAAGCACGGGGGTTAGCATGGCTTGCCTTCCTCGATCGCTGGGGTTTAGGAGCCTGTCTAGCCGACGATATGGGCTTGGGGAAAACTATCCAAACGATCGCTTTTCTGCTCCATCTCCAACATCAGCAAAGTCTCCTGCATCAAGCTACAGATGATCAATCCAGTCAATCTAGTCAATCCTCACAGTCTCCACAATCCCCACAATCTAAGCAATCTAGCCGATCTAAAAAATCCTCCCCATCCCATCAACCCAGTCTCCTCCTCTGTCCTACCTCTGTTTTAGGAAACTGGGAGCGGGAAGTTCAGAAATTTGCGCCGACCCTGCGAGTGGGATTGCATTATGGAGATAAGCGATCGAAGGGTAAGGATTTTGCGGCAGCGGCTCAAGAATTGGATTTAATTATTACTAGCTATCCCCTGATGGTGCGGGATTGGAAAACCCTCCACACCGTGAGTTGGCAAGTTTTGATCCTTGATGAAGCCCAGAATATTAAAAACCCAGACACCAAACAATCGAAGGCGGTGCGGGAATTAAATTCCCAGTTTCGGATTGCGCTGACCGGAACTCCGGTGGAAAACCGCTTAGGGGAGTTGTGGTCGATTTTAGATTTCCTCAATCCGGGCTATCTGGGTTCGCGGCAGTTTTTCCAACGCCGTTTCGCCCTACCTATTGAAAAGTTCGGCGATCGAGCTTCTTTGCAAGTCTTACGTTCCCTCGTGCAACCGTTGATTTTACGCAGACTCAAAACCGATCGTACCATCATTCAAGATTTACCAGAAAAGCAAGAAATGACGGTCTTCTGTGGCTTGGTTCCAGAGCAGGCAGCTTTATATCAAAAGTTAGTAGATGAATCTTTGGCAGAAATTGATCAACTCGCAGGTACAAAACGCAATGCTCTAGTTCTAACTTTGCTGATGCGTCTCAAGCAAGTGTGCAATCATCCGGCTCAATACCTGAAAACTATTTCTCATCAATCTAATCAAGGGGAACTCTGGCAAAATTTTGCTCAGCGATCGGGGAAACTAAAACGTCTTGAGGAAATGCTAGAAGAATTGATTACCGAGGGCGATCGATTCTCGAAGCGAGAGGCTACGCCAACGCTAATTTTTACCCAGTTTGCCGAGTTAGGCACTTTACTGCAAGGTTATCTCGCTCACCGATTTCAACAGGAAGTTTTCTTCTTTCATGGGGGAACCAAAAAGAACGATCGAGAACTAATGGTAGACCGATTCCAAAATGATCCCAATGCCCCCAAGGTGATGATTTTATCCCTCAAAGCGGGGGGAACGGGGCTGAATTTAACTAGGGCGAATCATGTGTTTCACTTCGATCGCTGGTGGAATCCCGCCGTAGAAAACCAAGCCACCGATCGAGCCTTCCGCATCGGGCAGACTCGCAATGTCCAAGTGCATAAATTTGTCTGTACAGGAACCCTAGAGGAAAAAATTAATAATCTCATCAATAGTAAAAAACAATTAGCCGAGCAAACGGTGGATGTGGGGGAGAGTTGGTTAACAGAACTAGATACGGATCAATTACGAAATTTATTGGTACTCGATCGAGCCGCCATCATCGATTTAGAGTAACCAAATTATAGGGATTTATAGAGCTACATCAGGAAAATTATGGGATATAACAAAGGTGACAGCTATGAGCAAAATATTTTCTATTTATTGGCTGCAAAACAATTAATCAAAACAGATTCAATTAGGGCTGGTGCTGGTAATTCGACAGACATCAAATTTCTATACAATCTTCAAGAATATAATCTAGAGGTTAAACTCGATCTTGAAGCCGATTATGGACAAAAAATGTTGAAGTGGCAGGAAGGGGTGTGGAGTTGGTGTATCGATGATTCTGTAACATCATTTTATACTTCTGTTGGAGTTTTAGATATTATTAATAGTAAAAACTTCATTCCGAATCGATATTCTATTCCCAAATATGAAATCACCGCACAACAGAAAAACCAAGACCAGAAAGCTTTTGAAGATAAAATAGATATTGACATTAATAGTTTGTACGATTTCTATGGGAATAAAAACTGCTATTATATTCAGATTGGAGGATTTGGGTTCTACCATCTCAAGCAAGATATTCTCTCATTAAGTACACCAAGATTTGATTGTAAGATGAGATTACGATTAAGAGCGAAAACAATTCATAGCTCACCAATATATAAATATGGATTCTATGCAGTTCTCAAAGTTGATAAACAGGGAAAACCCCAAAAATCTTGGTATGACATTGAAGAAAAAGATGGGCGTATCTTTCCACCAATAATTTGATTTCAAGGTTATTTATAAGTTATTTTTAATTCAAAATAATGTAAGTTGCCTATGTTTATTAAACATACTTTCTTTATAAGAAAAGGCTTTGGCTCTAATAGATTGTATATCTTCAATAGATGTAGTTTCTTCCATATTATTCTTCCTAGAATCTAAAGCAAGGATTGACTCTCCAAGAGCTTTGGCAAGAAGAGGCGGGACAGCATTACCAATCTGTCGCCATTGTTGGGTTAAAGTCCCACAGAAAAAATAATTAGCTGGAAAAGATTGGATAGCGGCGGCTTCTCTAGCAGTTAAGTAGCGGTTTTCAATGGGATGATAGTAAGTTGTCCGACTAGTATTGATCGTATTTGCACAATCTTGGCGATTCAGTCGATTCAGTTTTGCTTCTCTAAATCGCTCTTCATGAATATTTTGCCAATCAACATTAAACCAGAGCCTTTCGGGTAAGTATGCTAATTGATCTTTTTCATATCTTACGCTTTTTCCCTCTGGAATATAGCTGATTCTTTCTTTTTCTAAATCATTAGCAATCTGCGATCGATCAATATCATGATTTAGTTTTTTACCATTTACTGCTAACAAATTTTCAAAAGCCCACCCCACAGTTCTCGGTAGAGGTAAATCCTGATGATCCTGTTCTGAATCCTTAAATATTTTATCTGGATAAAGATTTCTTACCCCAAAACGATTGCCCAAAAATATTGTCCTTCTTCTTTTTTCTGGCACTCCATAATGATGAGCAGAAAGAACTTTGACATCAATGGTATAACCCAAATCTGTAAAGCTGGTGATTATTTTTTTTAAGACATTTTCATTCCTTTTTGATAGTAATCCTGTTACATTTTCCACAATAATATAATCGGGTACTAATGCTTCCACAATTCTCAGAAATTCAATAAACAAAAAATTGCGTTCGTCCTGACAATCATTTTGTCCAATGGTAGAAAATCCTTGACACGGTGGCCCACCACAGATCAAATCAACTTTTTGATAATCAATAAGTGCTTGAATTTGTTGGTTGGATATCTCACGAATATCACCAGCGATCGATTGGGCTTGGGGATGATTATACTGAAAAGTCTCAATAGCGGCTTGATCGTGATCAATGCCCAGCAAACAATGCCAGCTAGCCATTTCCAATCCACAGGACATGCCACCTGCGCCGGAGAACAAATCTATAAATGTCTTTTTCATATATCTATTAAAATAGCTAATTAGCTAATTGTCAAGTTATATACTTAGCTATGATATATTCAAGGAAAATAAGTTTAGTAATAAATTGTCAATGGCACAAACTCAAAGAAAGCCTGTATATCTACTACCAAAGCACCATGATATTTTAAGACGAATTGCCTATGAACAGCGCTGTAATTTATCTGACGTTTTGGACGTTGTTCTAGAAAATGCTGACTGGGAATTAATTGAAAAAAAAGCTAAGGATAAACCTGTACAGAGAGCCGCAGAAAGAAATACTTCAATCTGAATCTCCTTTCAACTACGGAATTTATTAGTCCTCGATCGAGCCGCCATCATCGATTTAGAATAGGCTTACTATTCTCAAACTCTTCTATCTTCCCTAGTCATGCCCAACAATTCAATGAAAAAATCAGTGAAAAAATTCTCATTTATAATCACCAGAATTTTGTCTCCATTGTTTCAGTGTTTTGTCAAGATAATAACTTAGTTTTACATTTACAAAGAATTGAGAATAAGCGGACATCAGAAATTCATCAGGTTCAAGATATAGCCAGAATTTCAGGAATAAAGAATATCGAACTTACTCTAAGTTAGTAGGTGACGGCATCGGAGATGTAGTCTGGGGGTTCTACGTGGATGAGGATGCGGGCGGGGGGAAAGCGTTCTTCTAGTTTTTGTTCTACTGCTTCCGTGAGCCTATGGGCAGTGGCAACATCTTGGGTATCAACGATTAAGTGCATTTCAATAAATATCTGCCTCCCCACGATGCCACGGGAAGAGATGCTGTGACAGTTGATCACTCCCGGTACTTCGAGGGTGATTTTTTGGATCACTTCGGGGTCGATCGCCATCTCATCCACCAACCACGGCAGATTATCTTGCAACACCGACCAGCCACTCCGAAACACTAAGATCGCCACCGGAAAAGACAGCAACACATCTAACCAGCGCAGGGGCGGAAAATTAATCTGATTGCCCCACCAAGCCCCCACCAACCCCGCAATCACAGTAATCGTCACCCAGACATCACTCATGGTGTGTTGAGCATCCGCCACTAG
>JAAUUE010000251.1 GCA_012031635.1 Coleofasciculaceae cyanobacterium SM2_1_6
CCTAGGGAGAGGGACTTTCCTCTTACTCCCCTCTTCTCCCTAGGGAGAAGGGGCTGGGGAGTGGAGGGGCTTTTCCTTATTCACTGCAAGAGGTCTATTGTTTATTGCTGAATTTTTCTTGACTCGATCGTAAAATCGGGAATTGTTGATAGCTCTTTTGGTGACAGACTATACTGTTCACAAACCAAGCTCAGCCGTGTGCCGATAGTTTTCACCGCCCGGACTCCGTGGGTCAGGTCTCCCTGAAAATACACGAATTTATTGACCTCTGGCTGAATTTGTCCTACCTGTTGTTTGTGATTCCGCAGAAATAATTCGCCGCCGATTATGGCTGGTGGCACTTGGATATAGAGGACGCTGACAAGGAAAGGGGGATCAATAGTTTTGCAGTAGGAACGCAGGGAGCGATCGATGTGGGGGTCTACCCGGGAGCCAGCTTCAAGGACTAGGGGATTGAGATAAAAGGCATTACAATCAGGTTGCAGAGCATGGTCTAAGTAGGGCTTAAAAAAGGGAAATCTTTGCGTAACTTTGTCAATGCTCGATCGCTGAAATACAACAGAAAAGCCCCTAGTACCGACAAAATCCCGATTCAGGTTATTCACGCTTAAGTAATGACAGGCAAGAATTTCTCCCCGCAGGTCGTGGAGATAGGATAGGGGAAACACTTGGGTTTGTTGAGAATAATATTTCAAGAAATTAATTGACTGCGAATAATTAATATAAATTGTGATTAATTTATATAGCGATCCTAAATCATTTTCTGAATTAGATTGCTTCTGGTAGGTTATTCCACCCGCCGCCGGGTGAAATCCTTTAGGACTGCTACAGTTAGGACTGCTATAGTTTGTTGTTATCTATGAGTTTATTGCCAAATCCTCTAATTTCCGTAATTATTCCTGTTTATAATGGCGAGCAGACTATTCAGGAGACGATCACCTCTCTCCTCGATCAAACCTATCCCCACTGGGAATTAATTGTGATTAATGATGGCTCTAGCGATCGCACTCTGGAAATCCTCGCAGAAATCCTAGCACCCCATCCTTCAATTGCCCACAAAATCATTTCCTATCCCCAGACCGGAGTTTGTGCTAGTCGGAACCGGGGAGCCAGCTTTGCCCAAGGAGAGTTTCTCGCCTTTCTAGATGCCGATGACCTGTGGAGTCCAGATAAATTAGACCAACAATTGCAGAGCCTCTTAAACCTTAATGAAGTTACTAATCAACCCCCCAAAACGGCTGATTTGTCCCTGACAAAATCTTCCCTTGCAGAAACCCCAGCAACTACCTCTAGGAAAAGGGCGGCGATCGCCTACAGTTGGACAGATTATATCAACGAAGCTGGAGAATTTCTCTATCCCGGTAGCCACGCCCGTCACCAAGGGGATGTTTATCAGTATTTTACTGCTGGGAAATTTTTTGGAAAATGGCTCCAATGCCTTGATCTATGCCCCAGTTTTTCGGGAGGTGGGCGGGTTTGATGAATCTCTGGTGGGGGGGAAGAGTGGGATTTGTTTATTCGCATCGCCCGACGGTATGAATTTGTAGTTGTCACCCAAGTGCAGATTTTCTATCGCCTCAGTAATCGATCGAGTTCGGCAAGTCTCGATCGCCAAGCCGCCGAATGTCTGAAGGTAATTCATCGATCGTTCCAAGCTAGCCCCCCCCCACCTCCAACACCTCAAACCCCAGAGCCTAGGCAATCTCTACCGCTACCTCACTTTCCGAGGCTTGAGCAGCGATCTTGCCTACACTGATCCCCGGCTGCTCTGGGGTTATCTCTGGCAATCCCTCCGCCATGATCCCCAGAGCCTATTATCCCGTTGGCAATTACTTGCGATCGTTGCCACAAAATTAACGATCGCTATCTTCTTCCCCGCTCCCCTCGCTCAACAACTCATTACCCGCCTCCAAAGAAACCATTAAAAAAATCCCCAAAGAAATCCCTAAAGAAATCCCCAAAGAAATAATGGTTAAAGTTTTTGGGGATTGCTGCCCCGACTTCCCTCGGTTGTGCTGTAATGGACTTAGGACAAACTCTTTTATTGTGCATTTTTCCTTAGAGCATCCTTCGTTCCTGTTCCCTGTATACTAAAGTAAGATTTATCGAAAATTTATCATGGAGACCAAAGCTTTTAGTGAGCTTTTCCCGTTGTTTAATACTGCCAATCCCCAGACGATCGCCTCGATCCTTGCCGCAGTAGATAGGCATGAATACCCTGAAGACAGAACCGTACTTATGGAAGATGCGTGGGGCAATGCTGTCTATTTTGTTGTTTCTGGCTGGGTCAAAGTTCGTCGTCTCTACAAAGAAGATGCCTTTACCCTTGCCATCATTGGACCCGGTGATTTCTTTGGGGAAATGGCAATCCTAGATGAATCTCCTCGATCGACTGATGTGATTGCCCTGTCTCCAGTTGAGCTAATGAGTATCTCGGCTCAAGATTTCATTCAAACCCTGTTCAAAGACCCAGAGCTACACCATCGGCTATTGCAACTGATGGTGAAACGATTGCGCCAGACCAATCTCCGCTTTCAGCAGCGTCACCAAAAACCCCCAGTCAAACTCCTGAACAACTTGATTACCTTGGTCGAAAATTATGGAAAAACCACCCCTAATGGCATGGAGATTCACAATATCCCCTACGGAGATTTAGCTGATATTACCGATATTAGCCTCGAAGACACAACGAGTATTATTGATAAACTCCGAGAGCGGGGCTGGCTCAAAGTTGATGAAGCAAACCAGAGTCTTTGTATCACCAATATCCGACAACTCAGCCAACTAGTTGCTAAGGCGGAGTAGAGATTGATAGTTTTTGCTAATTTTATTAGTTGAATCATCAATCGAATTATCAGTTAAACCATGAGTTAAACCATTAGTTAAACCATTAATCGAAATTATTATTAAGTTGAACCCTTAAGTTGAATCAGAATGATTGAAACCAGCGCTACTGCCCCGATTCCTGCCAAACCTCGATCGACCCAGCTATCTCTTGCCTACGCAGTCGCTATGCCCCATCCCGAATCCCATTTATTTGTGGTGACGCTACAAATTCAGGGCTGGACAGAACCGACGCTAGATCTAAAAATGCCAGTGTGGACTCCGGGATCCTATCTGGTGCGGGAGTATGCTCGCCATGTAGAAAACTTTGGGGCTGTGGGAAAAGTTGGGGAAACTGGGGAAATTCAGGAAACCAGTTTAGCTTGGCAGAAAGTTGCCAAAAATCATTGGTTAGTCGAGACTCCGGGGCAAATTCCGGTAATTACCATCAGCTATACGGTGTTTGCCAATGAGTTAACGGTGCGGACAAATCATCTAGATGCGAGTCACGGGTATTTTAACGGGGCGGCGATGTTTTTCTATATTCCCGATCGAACCCCCAATAATCAACTAGTTAATCAACCCCGGAAACAACCGATCCAAATCTCGATCGTCTCCCCCGAACCCGACTGGATTGTCACCACCCCCCTCAAGCCCTTAGCAGACCAAGCCTTCACCTACATCGCCGAGGATTTCGACACCCTAGTCGATAGTCCCTTTGAGATCGGTACTCATTCCCTCTACGAATTTACCACCCACGGGATTCCCCACACCCTCGCCATCTGGGGCAGCGGCAATGCCGAACCCGAAAAAATTATTGCCGATACCCAGAAAATTATCGAGGTAGAAAGTCAAATCTTTGGGGGGCTGCCCTACGATTACTATGTATTTATTTTGCATCTAACTGCTAATAGCTTTGGGGGCTTGGAGCATAAAAAAGCCAGTTGCTTAATCTACCCCCGCTTTGGGTTCCGCTCCCCAGAGAAATATCAAAGATTTATGCAGTTGGTCGCCCACGAATTTTTCCACCTCTGGAATGTCAAGCGTATCCGTCCCCAAGCCTTGGAAGTCTTTGATTATGAACAGGAAAACTATACTTCTTCTCTATGGTTTTCTGAGGGGACTACAAGTTACTACGATTTGGTCATTCCCCTCCGGGCGGGCATCTATGAGCCAAAGACTTTCTTGGACAACTTAAGCAAAGAAATCACTCGTCTGCAAACTACACCGGGAAGATTGATCCAATCCGCTACCGCCTCTAGTTTTGATGCTTGGATCAAGCTGTACCGCCGGGATGCCCACAGTGACAATTCCCAAGTTTCCTATTATCTTAAGGGAGAATTGATTTCCCTGTTGTTAGATTTATTGATTCGGCTGCGCCATAATCATCAACGATCGCTCGATAATGTTTTAAGATTATTATGGCAACGCTTTGGGCAACCAGAATCTGGCTTTTCACCGCAGGAGCTAAAAGAAACGATCGAGGAAGTGGCGGGGCTAGACTTGACAGATTTTTGGCAACGCTACATTGATGGGGTCGAAGAGTTACCCTTTGGGGAATATTTAGCCCATTTTGGTTTGCAACTTGTGGCTAACAGTGATCCAGCTTTGCCTTTCTTGGGGATGAAGGTACAGACCGAAGACAACCGAGACCTAATTAAATCTGTAGAAGTTGGCTCCCCAGCCCAGATTGCGGGGATCGATCCGGGGGATGAATTGCTAGCGATCGATGGCATCCGGGTCAGGGCCGAACAACTCAAGGACAGGCTCAAGGATTATCAAGCTGGGGATATTATTAAAATTTCTCTCTTCCACGGCGACCTATTGCGGACGATCCTCTTGACCCTAGACTCCCCCCGCCCCGATCGCTACCAGCTATTACCCGTGGACAATCCCCAAGCAATCCAAGCAGAAAATTTCCAACGTTGGTTAGGCTCGTCCCTAGAATCCATTAAATAGGGTGAGGTTGCCTAGGGTTAGTTGAGACTAGATATAAAGACTAAGTTAAAGCGAGAAGTAAAGAATAGGTCGATGGGGAGTTAAGAGGAAATGAATTCAGTTACTAGTTGGTTGCAGGGGTTGATACTGTGGATTAAAACTCTATTTAGTCCGAGTTCTGGACGAAAAAATAAGACAGAAATTGTTGAACACTTGATTTCTGGGGATCAACTTTCTGAGGCAAGGCGGATCGATCGCAGCACTCCGGGCGCTGTCCACACTTGGTATATCAAACATCAAGAAAGTCAAGCCCAGTTACTAATTACCCTTGATAATTTGGCAGTAATGCGCCTCGAAGTTGCCAATATGCCTCGATCGAAAACCAAAGCCCCGGATCCCTACTCCCCCAACTATGCTGGTTTGAAATGGAAAGACAAGATGCGCCGTACCCATCGCCTGAGTATCCAGTGGATTGTTCATCTCCAAAACCGGAATGTGGTAAGTCGAGTCGGCACTTGGGATGCAGATTTGCAAGGAAATTTCCCTGATCCCAACGCCAAGGCGGAAGTTGTGATCCGGCAGATGGTGCGGGAGGTGATTGATCTCAAACCGATCGCCGGGAGTTCGTGGCGATCGCGGGTGGGGACTTTCCCGTGGGAAGAAATTCTTGAGGAATACTGTCGAGTGGTGCTAGGACAAAAGCACAACCCCAATATCAAGAAGTTCCGTATTCAAGATATTGATGATTAGCAAGCTCTCCTAAATTCCTAACTTCTCAAACAGTAGATATTTCTCAAATACTCTTCAAAATAAATAATGCCGGATTTTTGGTTACGAACTAGCGGGACTTGGATTAATGTCGTCACAATTATTCTGGGGACAATTACGGGGCTATTAGTCCGGGGTCGGTTGCCTTTGAGAATGCAAAAGATCATTATTCAGGCAATGGGATTAGTCACGGTGTTTATTAGTATCCAAATGGCGACCAGTCTCCTGAAGGTGAAAGCGGGATTCCTTGATGGGGTCGTGCTGGCGGTAATCCTGTTGGCTCTGGGGGGAGTGGTGGGGGAATGGTGGGAGCTAGAGGGGAAGTTGGAGTCGATCGGTGACTGGCTCAAGGCAAAGTTCCAAGGGGGCGGCAAGTTTACTGAGGGGTTTGTGGCAGCGAGTCTGCTGTTTTGTACGGGGCCGATGGCAATTATCGGCAGCTTAAACAATGGTTTGAATGGGGATAATACGCTGCTGGTTCTCAAGGCAATCATGGATGGGTTAATTGCGATCGCTTTTACTAGTAGTTTTGGCCTTGGAGTTGGTTTTTCAGCCCTGTCAATTCTGATCTATCAAGGCAGTCTCTCGCTCCTTGCTGTGACTCTGACCCAATCTCTCCCCAATCCTGCCCAAGCGCCCCCAGTGCTACTCATTACCGGAGTCGGCGGCATCATTCTTTTGGGTCTGGGCTTAAATCTCCTTGAAGTTGCCACTATTTCCGTTGCTTCGTTTCTCCCGGCTCTCCTCCTCGCTCCCCTGCTCTACTACCTCGCCCAAGGTTTGGGATGATTCTCCGCAAGTGAAGTTAGGGATCAGGTTTGGGGAAGGTACATTTAACGGAAATTTTGACATTACATTCCCCCGTACCGGAGGCAATGGAGGGAACTCCAGAGGTGGCGTTGATTTTGACTCCAAATTCGAGGTTGACTTCACTAATCTCGGCGATCGCTAGGTTCTTGAAAGCTCCGAGGGTGTAGGTGGTGTAGACCCGGACGGTTTGCTCGATCGCCTGAAATTTTGGGGGCAGGGGTGCGGAGTCGGGGGTGTTTGTACCTCGTTGGGAGTCAAGTTTGGATGGTTTTTGTTCTTACATTTCTAGGTAACGTGAATTCGGGATAAGCTGGAACCCTCACCCTCTCCCAGAACGGGCAAGGGACGTGGGAGTGTCAAAAATGCTTGCAAGCATGGCTAATGAAATAACTATAGCAGTCCTAAATGATTTCACCCGCCGGCGGCGGGTGAAATCATACCAAATCCTATTATAATAGAATACTAACAACTACCCATAACTTAACCAATGGGTAATTGGTTATCGACTTAATCTCTTCTTTCATTTCTTGACAACACGCAACACCTTT
>JAAUUE010000008.1 GCA_012031635.1 Coleofasciculaceae cyanobacterium SM2_1_6
ATTTCTGGATTTGTTGATACCGATAGCGAGTTTTCAGGAGGAATAGGCGTTGCTCTTGACACTGGAGGACAGTTTTTTGAAGAAAATTCTTGGGTTTTCTGGGTAGCGATCGATAGCTCTCTCTCACTAGTTTGCAAGGAACCCCGCCATTGCCAAAACCACCCCGCTAGCCACAACAGGAGCAAAGATAAGCCAAGATTAAAACCAATAACTATACCTAGACTCACGATCGAACTCCTCTCGTCGGACAACCCCACCTGACACTGCTGCTTAGATAACTCCCTTAGAACTAGGGATCAAATGCGCCCGCCGGGGATCTACCTCCGTTGCCATCCGCATAGCTCTGGCAAAAGCCTTAAAAGTTGCTTCGATAATGTGGTGCGAATTAATCCCATCCAGTTGCCGGATATGGAGGGTCATTTGGCTGTGGTTGACGATCGCCACAAAAAATTCCCGGACTAGCTGGGTATCGTAGGTGCCGACCCATTGGGTGGGGATTTCTAAGCCATAGCTGAGGTGAGGTCTGCCGGAGAAATCTAAGGTAACTTGGACTAGGGCTTCATCAGGGGAGCCAGAAAATGTCCAAAGCGAGTAATACCTTTACGATCGCCCAAAGCCTGACTCAAGGCTTGACCCAGAGTAATCCCCACATCTTCATTGGTATGATGCCCATCAATGTGTAAATCTCCTTTGGCTTTAATTTCTAAGTCGATCAAGCCGTGGGAGGAAATCTGCTGGAGCATATGATCCAAAAAAGGCAACCCTGTATCTACCAGACATTTCCCAGTCCCGTCAATATCAATAGAAACTTGAATATCGGTCTCTCCTGTGGTGCGCTCTACGGTGGCTCTTCTGCTGAGAGTGGGCATAGTGAGGGATAAATTGCTGGGGCGGGTGTCATGAATTTGCATGGTGGACTGGAATTTGCAAGAGTTTATAGAATAATCATACTAATATGGAGTGGAGAAAATATAGAGTAGAGAAAAAGAAAACTTAGTTAATTTTCTATGAGTGCGATCGCAATTGACTTTGGGACTAGTAATACGGTGGTGACTCGCTGGAATGAGGCGACCCAACAGGCAGAGGTGCTAAATTTTCCGCAGCTATCCCAGACGTTGGGAAATAATCCCCCTATCATCCCCAGTTTGCTCTACGTGGTGGCTGCCCAAGCGGGAGAAGTAATTGCAGGACAGGCAGTGAACGATCGAGGTTATAACCTCAAGGAAAATAGCCGATTTTTCCACAGTTTCAAGCGGGGCATCGGGGCGAATGTCCAAGGATTTCTACCAGAGCTAGACGGGGTTGTGATTACCTTTGAGCAGGTAGGGCAGTGGTTTTTAGAATCAATTATCAAAGCCATGCCCCCGGAGTTAACTAACGACCAGCCCCTTGAGGAATTAATTCTCACCGTTCCTGTGGATAGTTTTGAAGCCTACCGTTACTGGCTGGCTCAGGTGTGTCAAGCCCTACCCGTGGCGCAGGTGCGGATCATTGATGAACCGACGGCGGCGGCTTTGGGCTATGGAGCGAAGGGACAGGAGTTATTGCTGGTGGTGGATTTTGGGGGCGGGACTTTTGATTTATCTCTAATCAAGCTCGAATCCTCGGTGCAGAAACAACCCCTGGGATTCATCCTCAAATGGGGCAATCAAAACCTCGGTGAAAACTCTCCCCAGCAAGCCCGGATTGCGAAGGTGTTGGCAAAGGTCGGGCTAAATTTAGGCGGTACGGATATTGATCACTGGTTGTTTGATTATTTTGCCCAGAGCCAGTCCTCTGAGGCTCAACCAGTTCCCCAAACACCCCTAACTACTAGATTGATGGAGAAGCTCAAGATTCAACTTTCTGAAGGTCAGGAAGCAACAGAGGTTTATTTTAATGAGCAGACCTTTGATAGTTATGAGTTCCAGCTCGATCGCTCCCAGTTCCAAGCAATTCTCAACGATCGGGGATTTTTTGAGCAGCTAGACAATGCCATGGCTCAACTCCTCCAACAGGCTCGACGACGGGGGGTAGAAGTTACAGATATTGAGTCGGTACTCTTGGTAGGGGGGACGACCCAGATTCCGGCGGTGCAAGACTGGATTCGCCAATATTTCCAGCCAGAACAAATTAGAGCCAATCAACCCTTGACGGCGATCGCCCAAGGAGCCTTACAAGTGGGCAGGGGCATGAAAATTCAAGATTTTCTCTACCATAGTTACGGAATTCGTTACTGGAACCGCCGCCAAAATTGCCACAGTTGGCATCCCCTGATCCATGCGGGACAACCTTACCCCATGACCATTCCGGTTCCCCTTGTGTTGGGAGCTTCAGTGGAAAATCAACCCAGTGTGGAATTAATTATTGGGGAACTGGGGGCAGAAGACCAAGGTACAGAAGTTTTTTTTGATGGCGATCGCCTGATTACCAAGAAAACGGCAGGAATTTCTGCGGTGAAACCCCTCAACGAAGCAGCAAAAACCATTGCTCACCTAGACCCCCAAGGCACACCGGGGAGCGATCGGATCAAAGTGGAATTTCAAGTAGACCAACAGCGATCGCTACGAATCACCGTCCACGACCTCCTCACGGGAACCACCCTCCTCAACGATATTCCCGTGGTCCAATTAAGCTAGTAAAACTATTTTAAGCTGCTGCCTCTGGGTAATTTGCATAATCAGAAGTGGTTGCGTTGACCGCAGAAAACTAATCTAAAAGTGATCACCCCGGTTAGCTTACACCCCGTAAGCGCACTAACTCCTCTCGCCAAGATATATAGCAAAGAAAGACATAGCTAGGACAAAATAAGAGTTGGGAAACCCCCGCAGCGCAGGGGTTTCCCAACTTAAACTTTCTTCACCATCTCGGTCTTTGCTATAGTCGTTGCCATAAAAGTTAGGACGAATTCGGCTTCGCTCAGCCAACGTATCTGGTCTTGTCCTAATTAATCTGTCTAGCACTATAAAAGCCACGATAATTTGACTGGGAATTTGATCGAGGTTTATAAAATTGGCAAAAAGAGCTAGAGTAAAGAAAAGTATTGCTGTCAACCCTAAGCCATGGTAACTCCCTCCTCGATCGCCGTCAGAGAACTCCCCCTATTTCCTCTGCCAGAATTGGTTTTATTTCCCGGTCGCCCTTTGCCCCTGCATATTTTTGAGTTTCGTTACCGGATTATGATGAATACGATCCTAGAGAGCGATCGACGCTTTGGAGTTTTGATGTACGATCCCCAACAGAGCCAAGTCGCCAGTGTGGGTTGTTGTGCAGAGATTATTCATTTTCAGCGTCTCCCGGATGATCGAATGAAAATCCTCACCCTCGGACAACAAAGATTCCGCATTCTGGAATATATCCGGGAAAAACCCTACCTAACGGCTCTGGTGGAATGGATCGAAGACTCGCCCCCCAGCAAAGACCTGCGCCAATTAGCCGGGGAAGTGAAGCAACTCCTCCAAGATGTCGTGAGACTATCGGGAAAATTAGCAGACCAAAAACTAGAGCTACCCACGGATTTACCAGTCCTGCCCCTAGAGCTTTCCTACTGGGTCGCCAGCAATCTCCAAGGCGTTCCCCAAGAACAACAATCTCTCCTAGAAACGCAAGATACGATCGCTCGCCTCGAGAGAGAATCAGAAATCCTCACCTCCACCCGCAATCATCTTGCTGCCCGCACTGTCCTCAAGGATGCCCTAAATTAACTGCCTGATAACTACTCTAAAACAGATATAAAACAGAGAGATTAATGTTTTGTCCAGAAGCAGCAGACCACCGAGACAGCCAGCAAATCCCTTGGCAAAGTGGCTTGCGTTGGATTGGCATCGACCAGAGCGATCGTATAACCCGGATGTTCGTGACTTCTTGGCTGGCTTGCTGGGGTATCCCAAAGAACTTGTTGTAACTGAGGATGCTGGGGGTGGTGGCTATCCAGACATTAAGCTGCTGACTCCTGAGAAAATAGCGTGGGTAGTGGGAGATCTCAAAAAAGATGATCTGGAACTAAATACGGAGAGTGGACGACGGCAGCTGTGGCATCAAAAGCGTAAGTATGTTGAGGGTTTAACCCGGTACGTTTTGTTTTTGACTGCCCATTATCTTTGGCTCGTTTTGCCAACCGGAGATGCAGTAGCCGGATTTGCAGAGCCATGCAATTTAGCGGAAATCACCTTTGTAGAATTACAGGAAAAGCTTCAGTTTCTTGCCTATGCCCAGGCCACTCACCGCAATCAGTGGGCAACATTTATTGATGGACAATTACCCTACGTTTACCTCAAGCTGGATGTCCCTGAGACGTTAGACCAGTTGCGGCAAGATTTACAAGCTAGCTTTACTGAACTGGGTCTAGCGGCAGAAGGAGCGATCGCCTCCTTAATTCAGCAATATGATCAATTCCAACATCAGGAGCAGGAAATTCAGCGAAACTTAGTTGACACAGGAGATACCCAGCGACGAGCTTTAGTGCGGTTGCGGTTTAGATTTGATTTCCATCGTCACTTATTTGAGGATATTCTGCCCCGATTTGAAGATCAGTATGGTCGGGATGTCAACGCCAAAGGCAAACAGGTTGAAGAACGCATCCGAGAATCTTTTGTTGCTGATTCCGTGGCTGTATTGGTAGCTCGTGTGCTGTTTCTAAGATTGGTGGAAGACTTAAATCTCACGAAAAAACGACGATTATCGAACGGGGGACCACGGGACTGGGCGGCGTTTGTAGATCAGTTAACGGGTGATGCCAAAGCCTTGGTGCAGCTAGTAGCTGAAGATGTGGGACGGTTGTACCACGAACCGTTTGAGCGTAATTTATTCGACTGGATTTATGAAACTAACGGGGCTTTGGATGAAGCATTGCAACGGCTGATCTTGAGATTCAATGCCTACGATTTTTCAGGATTATCGGAGGAGATCCTCGGGGATATCTATCAAACATTTCTGCCTCCTGCTAAACGTAAACGACTGGGAGAGTTTTATACACCGCCAAGTATTGTGGATTGGCTATTAGAGCAAACTGTATTTCGTCATGGTGAAGGAAAATTGCTGGATCCTTCCTGCGGCAGTGGTTCATTCTTAGTGCGGTACATTCATCGGTGTCTGGAAGATGCGAAAGCAAGGGGACTGGATCCAGATGCCATTTTACAAGAACTGCAAGCAACTGTTTGGGGGTTTGATCTTAACCCCTTTGCTGCCTTTATTAGCCATTTTCAGTTGATGTGGGCAATGGTCCGCTTCAAGCCTTCCACAAACCCAAGCGATGTCCCCAAAATTCATATTTACAACCTAAATAGTCTGTTGCGGGAATCTGATCTTGTTCCATTGTTAGGGGAAGGTTTCTTAGCTCCCGGTTCATTCGATCGAGATAGCGCTCAGTGGAAATATATTGTGGGCAATCCGCCCTACATCAGGGCAGAACGGGTAAAGTATGGCGAGGAGATGAAGGGTTTATGGCAACAAATTTGGGGACAAAATGCTGATACGGGCTTGGTGTTTCTCTACCGTGCTTTGACTGAATCTCTAGAGGCGGGTGGTTGGCTGGGGATGGTGGTGAGTGGCGGCTATGCCAATTCCGAAGCGGCAGCGAAAGTATGGAAACTGCTTTATCCAAGGCGAGAGGCGGCTTTACGCAAAATTGTGTGGCTAGAGTTTGCTGGTAAGCAGTGGGATGCAAATGTGATTCCAATGTTGCTGGTGATCGAAAAAATCTCAGCCCAAGAAGATGACGAGATTGAACTGTTCGTTCCTTCTGCCTGGGCAAGCGATGAACCACCCGCAAAAATCAAGTATAGAGACTTTTTTGATGCCAAGATTAGCCCAAGAATTACAGATGTCGACCTTAGTAATACGGCAGAAGCATTGTGGGGAGACTATTTACTGCCATTACTGCATCCTGAAGATGTTCCAATTCTGAAAAAGCTTTATCCCAATGGAAATGGTGGCAATATTGTCGAGTTAAAGGAAGCAGTTGCCCGACAACTAAGTCGCAATAATCGCCCATTTTGGTTTACCTATGGGATTCAGGCAGGTAGAGAGGCTCAAGTTACTGAAACTGCAATAGGTAATCGTTCGATCCAAATCATTCGAGGTAGCAATCTGGCAATGGGTTGGTATGGAGAAGCAGAAGGTTGGATCAATCTTGAAGATGTGCAGAAGTTGAGTATATGGGGAGAGCAAAGATATTCAGAATTTATTGCTGTTCCTGAGTTGGCACAAGTGCCATTTGCTTGTTTGGTAGAAAGAGAGAATTTAGCTGCTCGTAATAGTGTGGTGATCGCTTTACCAAAAATAAATGGAGTATCTCCAAAAGCAATTGTAGCTGTTCTAAATAGCAAATTAGTTCGCTTCTACTACTTAACACGACTAAGAGCAGGAGTATTAGAAGGATCATCACGTTCTCATATTTATCCACGCACTCTTGAAGCTCTACCTTGGGTCAAGACCTTAGATGCAACCATTGAGAAGCGGTTAGTTGATGGTTATGACCAACTCACTAGGTTAGCAGCTACAGCTAAAAATAATCCTGATGAATGGTTGTTATCTGAAGTTGAAGGGCGAATTACAACGAGCCGATATAAATTGAGCGATCGAAACTTAAGGCTGGACTTTTCTAACTGGAGTCTTGAAGATGTGCAAGTCTCAGAACTGAGCTTGGATATTAACCGTGTTCAAGCTGGGTTATTTTCTCTAGAATTAGTCGATGCAGACGTTGCGGAATTAGTTTATAAACTTTTGACCCTCAATGCTGATGAAGACACAAATATTTCTAGAGCCATTATTCAGAAATTAGTTGTTCCCCAAGACTATGCAGCTTTAATGGCAGCTTATCGACAGCGACTGGCTAGTTTTGAACAGGTAGAGGCTGATTTCTTTGCAGTCTTGGCAGACATTGACCAGACCGTGTATGAAATGTTTGGACTAACAGAGGAAGAAAAATTGCATATTGAGATTCGCCTTAGTAGTTTTCCTCTCAATAAGCTCCAACCCCGCTATCCTTGGCAAACTGTTAAACCCAGACCCATTAAAGCCTATACGATCGATCGCTTTGCTTGACACTCCCACTTCTAAAGAGCATGGGATTCTTAAGAATCTAGCACCTGCTGCCACCTAAAAGAGGGCGCAAAATACTGCGCCCCCGGGCTTGTCTATCTTCAATGTCTATTTTTGCTATGTAGCCCCAATTTTGGGAGAAATAACTACAGATAAACGGAGATAAACGGTTTTAGATAGCTTCATGATTAGTCTCGTTAGTACGAATCCGGACGATCTGATCAATGGGAGAGACAAAGATTTTGCCATCACCAATTTCTCCGGTGCGAGCAGCAGCAATTACTTTCTCTACTACCAAATCTACTTGGCTATCTTCCACAACAATTTCCACTTTCAGCTTTTGGAGAAACTCCACAGTGTACTCAGAGCCACGATAGCGTTCTGTCTGACCTTTCTGCCGCCCAAAACCCCGGACTTCAGATACCGTCATCCCAACGATCCCTGCATTAACTAGGGCAATTTTTACTTCGTCTAGTTTAAAGGGACGAATGATAGCTTCTACTTTTTTCAATGTTTTAACTCCTCAATTGTGCATCTAAACATCTTACTAGGAGATTGACCTTCCCAAGGCTAAAGCCGTTAGGATCTCTCAATAGTTCCTAATAATGAACCTCAAGAGTGTGGTCAAAATACTCCTTCATCCTTAAACTATTTTTCTTAGGATTTTGCCTCCACATTTTATCAGATTTTTCTCCTGTGCTTGTTGGCTTGGATACCAGCAGGTTAGGGAGAGTTGCTAAGGATTAATAAGCCATAACTACTTACCAAGAAATAGTTCTCAGTGAACATTCAACCGTTATTTCTTGTCCAAACTTGGTTCTGCCGTGCTTTTCTAGACCTGATGAATCCACGTTACAATATTGAGGAGGAGCTTGTTGGTTAACAGCTTCTTAGAAAAAGTAATTTTGTGTAGATAGACAAACTTCCTATGAATTCCTCTCCTGTGGTGATGAAGGCGGTAGAACAGCTAGATTATCGGGTCACGGTTGGTGATGTGGCGACTCAAGCTGGTTTAGATATCAATATGGCTCAGGCGGGATTATTGACCCTCGCTTCTGAGGCTGGGGGGCATTTACAGGTTGCCGCAACAGGAGAGGTGGTTTATTTGTTTCCCAAGGATTTTCGATCGATCCTTAGAAATAAGTTTTTCTGGCTGCAAGTCCGGGAGCTTTGGGCAAAGATTTGGCGGGTGCTGTTTTATATTATTCGGATTTCCTTTGGTCTAGTTCTGGTTGCCTCGATTTTGTTGATGGTGGCGACGATCTTCGTTATTATCACTGCGGTTAGCTCTAGCAGAAATAGTGATGATGATAATGATGGCGGCGGCAGTTTTGGGGGATTTGGAATGCCCAATATTTGGTTTAATCCCTCTGGCATTTTTTTGTATTCCGACCCTTACTATCGGGGAGATGATCTCCAGCGCCAATCTCCAGACGGGAATCGATCGAGGCAAACTCTCGCCGATGAGCCAGAAGCAGAAATGAACTTTTTGATGTCGGTGTTTTCTTTCATCTTTGGAGACGGGAATCCTAACTTTGATTTGGAAGAAAAGCGCTGGCAACTGGTAGGCAAAGTGATTGCCAATCATAACGGGGCGGTGGTTGCCGAACAGATTGCGCCCTACCTAGACCAAGTAGATGGGGATGAAGATTATATAATCCCTGTACTGGCTCGTTTCAATGGCTATCCCCAAGTCAGCCCAGAGGGAGATTTGATCTATCACTTCCCGGAACTCCAAACCTTCGCCCAGCAACGCCAACCCAGCCCTGTCCCTGCCTACCTCGAAGAAGAAAACTGGAAATTTAGTAAAGCTAGTAGTAGTCAGCTAACTTTAGCTGGGGGATTAGGCGTGGTGAATATCATTGCGGCGGCAGTCCTTGGTTCTCTGCTCCAGGGGGGTGAAATCGCTGCTCAGTTGGGAGGACTGGTGGCTTTTGTCAATTCATTTTCGGGATTTTGGTTGCCTACGGTGTTGGTTTTCTTGCCATTCCTTTGATCCGTTATGGACTATTGCAACTTAAAAATCAGGGAATTAATTCCCGCAACAACCAGCGCCAACAGCAAGCAATTTGGCTCAACCAGGCGGGGGATGAACTGCAACGCAAGCTGAATTTTGCTCAACAGTTTGCTGCCCAAACTATTATTGGGGCTGAGGATTTAGCCTACACCACAGAAACGGATCTGTTGGATCAAGAGATTAATCAAAGAGCGCAAATTGATGCGGAGTGGCAACAGCGCCTGGAACAAAACGCCCCGCCAAAGCATCCTCAAGATGATGACTCTCTGTAGATTTCCATGGAATTTCTCTAAAATTTATTTAAAATTTCTCTGGAATTTTTACTAGATTTCTCTGAGGCATTTAACCTAAATTTGAGGAAAATTTTATGAAACGATCGGTGAATTTAAGTACTATTGCTGTCCTCACTGCGGTGGGTTGTATGGGGATGACCTCGATCGCCCAAGCTAGAAGTATTCCCCAAAATGCTGCCGCTTTCCCAGAAACTATCCTCCTTGCTCAGGGCGGTGGCGGTCCAAGATTTCCCCAGCCCTTCCCCCAAGGTCCTCAAAATCCTAGTCAAGATGCGGCGGTGCGGGGACAGATTACCCAGCTCTATAGTTTGATTTTGAATCGGGCTCCCGATGATTTTGGGATGAATTATTATCTCGGACGCTACTACAATGGCATGACGATCGACCAAATTCGTCAAGAACTCTCCAACAGTGATGAGGCAAGGAGAGCTAGGGATGCAGCCATTGCTCGATCGAACGATGAGCGCAATCGGCGTTATAGCAATGGTCGCTACGATAATCGCTATGATAATCGCTACGATAACCGTTATGACAATCGTTATAGTCAAGATAATGTCAGGAGTCAAATCAATAATATCTATCGCCGGATTCTTAACCGGAATGCTGATAATTTTGGGATGAATTATTATCTAGAGCGCTATAACAACGATGGCTGGTCAATCAACAGAATTAGCCAACATATCTGGGACAGTGATGAAGCACGACAAATCCGGGGCTGGTAATCTAGTAGCTAGTTTGTGGGATAAATCCCAGGCTATTCGTGGGGAAATTCGTGGGGCTGTCCAAATTTAATTGGCAAGAGATATCCTGAGCTGGTAGCTTGATGGAAACAGCCCTTGATCTGGAAAATCATCTAGGTGTGGGTTGTCTGTTCAACCCCTAAAAAATGTTTAATGGTAGGGCGGCTTGGCAGACATCTTCTTAAATAGATTGGATAGAACTCTATGAAAACTCTGAATTTGACCGATCGCCTCTACGACTATCTCCTCTCCGTTTCCCTCCGGGAGCCAGAAATTCTCCGGGAACTCCGGGCAGAAACAGCCCCTTGACCGGGAGTGGGATGCAAATTTCCCCAGATCAAGGTGCTTTTATGGCGTTGTTGGTGCAACTGATGGGAGCCAAGAAAACCTTAGAAATTGGGGTATTTACGGGTTACAGTTCCCTTGCTGTCGCCCTTGCCCTGCCCGCCGATGGCAAAATCACCGCCTGCGATGTCAGCCCCCATCATGGAGAAATTGCCCAACGCTACTGGCAAAAAGCTGGAGTGAGAGAAAAAATTGATTTCCACCTTGCCCCGGCTCTGGAAACCCTCGATCGCCTCCTGGCAACTGGAGCCGAGGGCACCTACGATTTTGTGTTCATTGATGCCGATAAAAGAAATTACGATGGTTACTACGAAAAGTCTTTGCAATTAGTGCGATCGGGGGGAATCATTGCCATTGATAACGTCCTCTGGGGGGGCAGTGTGGCAGATCCCACTATCCAAGATCATGACACCGTAGCAATTCGGGAACTCAATACAAAATTACACGGAGACGATCGGATCACCCTGAGCCTGCTGGCGATCGCCGATGGCTTGACCCTCGCCCTCAAACGTTAGATTCTCATGGAGTTTAACTTTCTTGTTTGCTCTGTGGTCGGGATGATGGTAAAAAATGCCCTAAAATAGCTGTGAGCAGGTCAATTATTCCCCTCGCCTGAAGATGCAATCTTAGCTATGCAAAAAATCAAAGCCCTGATCGACCATTGGTGGTCTGAATTTACGCTCCAAACTAGACTAATGGCGGCAGCAACCCTGTTTGTGTCCCTAGTCATGAGTGGGCTAACTTTTTGGGCGGTGAATACAATTCAGCAGGATGCCCGACTAAACGATACCCGGTTTGGCAGAGATTTGGGATTGCTCCTTGCTGCCAACGTAGCGCCCCAAGTGGCGGATAATAACTTGACGGAGGTAGCGAGGTTTTCTCGCCGCTTCTACGACAGTACTTCCAGCGTGCGTTACATCCTCTACGCCGACGAGGAGGGCAATATTTTCCTAGGGATACCTTTCTCGGAAACTCCCCTACGCAATTCCTTAACTATTCAACGGAAAATTCAACTCCCCGAAGAATATACCCAGAGTGTAGCGGCGGCGGATTTCACTTCTTCCCCCTTGGTTAGGCAGCACCTCACTCCCAACGGCGAAATTACCGATGTATTTGTCCCCCTTGTCCATGAGGGCGAATATCTGGGCGTATTAGCGATCGGCATTAATCCCAACCCAATTATTGTAGCTTCTTCAGACTTAACCAGAGATGTGACGATCGCTGTATTTATTACCATTTGGGTCATGGTGATTTTGGGGGCAGTGTTCAATGCCTTAACTATTACTCAACCCATTAAAGAATTACTCTTTGGAGTCAAAAATATTGCGGCGGGCAACTTTCAACAAAGGATTGATCTGCCCCTTGGGGGAGAGTTGGGAGAATTAATTTTTAACTTCAATGAAATGGCGGAAAAGCTGGCTCGCTATGCGGAACAAAATATTGAAGAACTAACTTCAGAAAAAGCAAAATTAGAAACCCTCGTCTCCACGATCGCCGATGGAGCTGTGCTGATTGATACGAATCTTCAAGTAATTTTAGCCAACCCTACCGCCCAAAAAATCCTCGGTTGGGAAGGGGTAGATCCTATTGGGGAAAACGTTTTGCATTACCTCCCTGCTGACATTACCGTTAAGCTAACTCGTCCTTTGTATCAAATTATTAATAATAAAGTCCCCGAACATTTTCCTGATCAAGAAATTAATGAAAGTGATGAATTTCGTTTGACTTTAACCCAGCCTGTAAGTCGCACTGTCCGTATTCTATTAACAAGGGTTTTAGATCAGTACCGGGAAACTGTGAAGGGGATTGCCATCACCATTCAAGATATTACGAGGGAAGTAGAATTAAACGAAGCTAAAAGCCAGTTTATTAGTAATGTTTCCCACGAATTAAGAACTCCTTTATTTAATATCAAATCCTTCATTGAAACCCTCCATGAGTACGGTGATGATCTAACCGAAGCAGAACGCCAAGAATTTCTAGATACAGCCAACCGGGAGACCGATCGCCTAACTCGCCTCGTGAATGATGTCCTTGATCTCTCTAAACTAGAATCTTGCCGGATTTATAATCTAGAAGCGGTAGATATTCTCCTGCCCATCGAACAAACCCTGAGAACCTATCAACTCAACGCCCGGGACAAGGGAATTGAACTGAAACAGGAAGTGATGCCCAACCTGCCGCCGGTGAAAGGACACTACGACCTGTTATTGCAGGTATTTGCTAACTTAGTGGGGAATGCTTTGAAATTTACCTTGGATAGGGGAGAGGTTGCTATTCGAGCCTACCTCCTAGAACCCGGACAAGCCACCGAAGGCGAAAACTGCCCCCTAGTTTCCCGCAATTCTTTCCCCAATCAAGCCCAAAATCCGGTGGTGAGGGTGGAAGTAGCCGATACGGGCATCGGTATTGATCAAGAAGATCAAAAGGCAATTTTCGATCGCTTCTTTCGAGTAGAAAATCGGGTGCATACCCTCGAAGGTACGGGGCTGGGTTTGTCGATCGTCCGCAATATTATTGATAAACACCACACCAAGATTCATCTGGTTAGTGAAGTGGGAGTCGGCACAACTTTTTGGTTTGACCTAGAAATATATCAAGAAGAAGCTCTGCACGTTTCTGCGTCTCCAGAAGTGCCTTTAGAAAGTCTTTCCTTAAAGTAGAAAGTAGAAAGTAAAAAGTAAAAAGTAGAAAGTAAAAAGTAGAAAGTGAAAAGTAAAAACAAATAATATTTTTTATGAATCAATTAAGCCGGGTGCTGATTAGTCTTAAATCCTATACGCTGATTGTCTCTGGCGCAATTTTGAGTTTGCTATTATTGACGGCGGCTAACGCGGCAACTCCTCAACTATTTAGTTGGGGAATTGATCAGGGGATTGCTCAGAAAAACTTAAATGTTGTGATCCAAAGTGCTGTATTTCTGGTGCTACTTGCCATTGGGCGGGGGCTGTTTAATTTTGGGCAGACCTTTCTGGCGGAGCAGGTATCACAATCGATCGCCTACGACCTTCGTAATAAAATCTTTGTGAAAATTCAAAACCTCAGTTTTAGTTACCATGACCAAGCCCAAACTTCCCAGCTATTAACCAGAATTACCAGTGATGTAGAGCAAATTAGGAGCTTTATTGGCACTAGTTTAATTCAAGTGGTGGGGGCAGTGGTGGGGCTGGTGACGATCTCGATCTTGATGATTTTAATGAATTGGCAGTTAGCCCTAATTACCCTCGCCATTATTCCCCTGACGGGCTTAATTTTGGGCTTATTTCTATCGAGAAATGCCGCTTTATTTGGCAGTCTCCAAGAGAAATTAGGCAATCTGAATGCGGTGCTTCAAGAAAATTTAGCGGGGATCCGAGTAGTGAAGGCGTTTGTCCGGGAATCGGAGGAACTCGATCGCTATAACCGCATGAACCAAGACCTGATCCACTCAAATATGCGGGCGATTATGGCCATTCGCAATGCTTTTCCCTATATTTTCTTACTCAGTAATTTAGTCACGGTGGCGGTGGTGGGCTATGGGGGCTGGCAGGTCATCGAGGATCGGTTCTCGATCGGGGAACTGGTGGCGTTTAATTCCTACCTGCTCTATATCCTCCAGCCTATTTTGTTGATTGGGTTTTCGGCTCCAGCGATCGCCCAGGCGGGGGCTTCCGCAGAACGGGTGTATGAAGTGGTGGATGCGGTGGTGGAAATTAAAGACCGTCCCCAAGCCATTCCTTTTACGGTCTGTGGGGGCAGAATTACCTTTGAGAACGTCTCTTTCCGCTATCCGGGGGCAACCCAAGAAGCGCTGAAGGGGATTTCCTTTGAAACCAAACCCAACGAATTAATTGCCATTATCGGCATGACGGGTTCCGGGAAAAGTACGATTATGAACCTGATCCCCAGATTCTATGATGTGACTTCGGGTTCCGTGCGCATTGATGGGCGGGATGTGCGAGATTTGCAGTTGGAGAGTCTGCGATCGCACATTGGCATCGTCTTCCAAGAAACTACCCTATTTTCCGGCCCCCTCCGGGACAACATTAGCTACGCTGCCCCCAAGGCTCCCCTAGAAAAGGTCATAGAAGTAGCGAAGATGGCGCAAATTCATGATTTTATTACTGATCTGCCCGATGGTTACGATACGGTGATCGGAGAACGGGGCGTGGGTTTATCTGGGGGACAAAAACAGCGAATTGCGATCGCCCGGACGTTGCTCACAGATTACAAAATTCTGATCCTTGATGACAGCACCTCGGCGGTGGATGCCAAAACCGCAAACCAGATTCAGGCAAGTCTAGATGAGCTGATGCGCCGTCACACCTGTACCGCTTTTGTGATTGCCCAACGCATTAGTACGGTCAAGAAAGCCGATCGCATCCTCTTGATGGATCGGGGCAGTTTAGTAGCTCAGGGAACCCACGAGGAGTTGATGCGCCATAGCCCCCTCTACGGTTCGATCTTGGAATCACAAATGCGACCAAAGGTAAAATAATTTTATGAGTAATTTTATAAGTTAAAGCGAAATCTAGAGCTATGACGACCCTCACCCTAGACCTTACCCCTATTACTACCCTCAGCCGAGAACAGTTTCGGCAACTCTGTACTGCCAACCCTGATATGAAACTAGAACGTAGTAGAGATGGAGAACTAGTTATTATGGCTCCCACAGGTGGAGAAACAGGTAACTTTAATGCTGAGATTAATGGTGAATTGTATGTCTGGAATAGACAACACCAAGCTGGGAAAACCTTTGATTCTTCTACGGGGTTTGAGTTGCCAAGGGGGAGCGATCGATCTCCTGATGCCGCATGGATTCCGCAAGCAAAATGGGAAGCCCTGACCCCAGAGCAACGGCGAGGATTTCTACCCCTCTGTCCAGATTTTGCGATCGAGCTACTTTCTCCCTCTGATTCTTGGCATCAAGGAACTCTCAAAATGGAAGAATATCGAGACAATGGCTGTCGCTTGGGTTGGTTATTAGACCCAAAACGCCAGCAGGTAGGTATCTATCGACCTGATCAGTCGGTGGAAATTCTTAAAGTTCCAGATCATCTATCAGGGGAAGATGTCCTGCCGGGATTTAGCTTAGATGTAAGATTTCTTTGGCAATCCTCCTAGAGAGTTATAGTCGTTGCCATAAAAGTTAGGACGAATTCGGCTACTTCGACAACGCTCAGCATAAATTCGACTTCGCTCAGCCAAAGTATCTAGTCTTGTCCTAATTAATTTGTCTAGCACTACATATTTAGGTATAATCAAAATCTTGCTAACTCCATGACCCTGATCAAAATTCCCCCATCTTGGCAACTCCCAGAAAGTCAAGTTACTCCCGAAACTGTTTTTCTGAATCGTCGGCGGTTTTTGCAGGGTGCGATCGCCGATTTATAAAGTGATTGGGTTTGGGTAGTTGTTTGCTTGATTAATTGTTGGCAGTTAAGAGAGAGGAGGCAGGGATTTTAGGTCTGTGAGGATTTTGCGGGCAGACTGGTAGCGATCGCGAAAGTGAAACCGCACCATCTGGTCAATAATTTGCTTTAACTCCTCTGGAATATTCACAAATTGATGCCAATCTACTTCCCCAGTCCCCACATCAATGGGAAAATTTAGGGGATGGATTCCCGTCAGAGCTTGGATGGCGATGATCCCTAGGGCATAGATATCACTGCCAAACCCCGGCTGCCCCGCATACTGTTCTGGAGGAGAATAGCCCCGCGTCCCAATGGCGATCGTCCAGTTTGCCTGTTCAGGTATTTCCCCGGAAGTCTCAAAAATTGAGGATCGATCGAAGTTTGGGTCTTGGGGAGTAATTTGTTTTACCGCTCCAAAGTCAATAAGTACCAACTTACCCGCCGGAGTCCTAATAATATTACTAGGCTTCAAATCCCGGTGAATCACCCCCCGGCGATGGATAAAATCCAGCACCGTCAGCAATTGCTGTAAGAGATCTAAGACCTTCGCCGCATCCCAGCGTTGCCCCGATTGCAAGTCATGGCTCAGGGGAAAACCGGGAATATGCTCTTCTACTAGATAAAAATCATTTTCCTCTTCAAAGTAGGCAATGAGTTCGGGGATTTGGCTATGTAAACCCAACTGAGCCAAAATTTCTCCCTCCGTCCGAAATAATCTCCGGGCTACCTGCAAAAATCGGGCATCCTTGCGGGCGGGCTGGAGATGCTTGATCACACAGGTAATCTTGGGAGATTGAGTAGACGGGGAAGATTGCTGGGTATCTGTGGCAATGTAGATTTTGCCAAAGCCGCCGGAGCCAAGGACTTTCTCGATCACGTACCGTCCCTGATTGAGGGTTTTCTTCGGCGGTGGAGTGTAGGGCGGAGCGATCGCCGTGTCTTCGTCTTTTTCATCAATTTGGCTATGATCAACATAATTTCTCGGATTTATCAACCCCTCTGGGGGCATGGCGGTAGTTGTCCAGTCATGGCTGGGGAGGTCAGAGGTAATCGATTGAGGGCTTGATTCGAGGTTGGCAGTGGGTTGTTCCTTGAGCAAACTGCGGAGCAGGGCAAGGTCTTCGGACTGTTCCCGGAGTAACTGGGCGATTACTTTCGCCTGTTGTTGTTGTTGATAAACCCGATAACCCAAAACTCCCAGCATACTCAGAGTCAAACTCAGCCCCGTAGCCACCACAGGTAGCCATCCCCCCAGAAATAAGCCACTGCCCACCATGCCCCCCCAGAGCAGCCATCCCCCACCAACTCGCCACATTTGCCATGGACTGACTTTCCCGCTTCGCCGATGGATACTGCCATCACCACCCCCTTGACTCACGGCTCCGACCCCAGCCCAAGCCAAGATTAATAATAATTCTGCCCCATCTGAGAGATACCACAACAGTCGCCGTCCCCCTAGGGCAGTGCTGACTAGCTGGCTGGCAATCTGGGCATGAACCATCACTCCCGGCAGCCGTTTACTCACATCTCCTTGACTGTAGGGAGTATAGAAAGCATCGTCAATACTGGGAGCCGAAGCACCAATTAAAACCATTTTTCCCTGTACTTGCTGGGGAGTAAGTTTACCCTGTAATACCTCCGTGAGGGTGACAACTTGATCGGTGGGGCTACAGGTGGGGATCGAGAGATCGATCGAGCTTGTCCCAGAATTTACCTCAGAATTTGTGGCTGAATTTGTTCCAGAATTTACCCTAGATACCCTAGAACACCGATAGTTCAATAAAAGCTGATAACCGCCAGTATCAATTTTTTGGTAGCCACCGGGAGTCGTTGAGAGTTTGGGAAATCGGACTCCATTAAAAGTTAGTTCTTCTTGGGAGTTACGATCGGGCTGGATTCCCTGCTGTTGCAAGTAAAGGCGCGCCATGTGGAAGCCGAGGGCATAGGGGGTTTGGCAGGGGGAATCGGGGGCAGGATCGCTAAAAATCAAAGCCCGACGCACAACACCACCCGCATCAATGGGAATATTTGCAAAGCCCAAACGCTGGGGACTAATATCCGGGGGCGGCGCAACTCCAGCGATCGTGTCTCCTTTCAATAGGCAAATGGGCGTAATAAATTTATTCTCCGCCAGTAGAGTAGTTAATTTTTCATGTCCCGGCTCTACGGGCAGATCTCGGTAAATATCTAGCCCAATCCCGGCGGGTTCGTAGCGATCGAGGGTCGTTAAAACTTCATACAAGGTATCCCCAGAAAGGGGCCATTGCTTTTGGGCTTGGAGGTCGGCTTCTGTCACTAGGACAATCAACAAGTTGGGATCCGGTGGCTCTTGGGGACGCAGTTGCAACATCCGGTCATAAACCACCAATTCCGCTGCCTCTAGCCCGCCCCCCGCCCGGACTACGCCCACACCTCCAGAGACTAATAAACTAATCCCCAAAACTGGCAAAATAGCAGAAAAATCTCCCCAGCGATAAAAAACCTAGGGCAGCAAATCGATGGGAAACTTGATGATAGAGTTGACGATAAAAAGATAACAAGGCAACTAAGTTCAGTGACTAGGCTAGTTGAAAGGCGGGTAAGACCTACTCTACTTATACATTTTACTTAGAAGAATACTCAAAATCTTAACGTAACCATGAATTATGATGCCCTCTTTACCAAGATTCGAGAACTAGTGTTGTGCCATTCCCCCAGTGGGATGGAAGTTGAGATCGATCGATTCCTCTTGCAGGAGTTTGCCGATCTGGGGGTGGAGGCTTGGCAGGATGAGGCAGGAAATATTATTGCAAAGATCCCCGGTCGTGATTCCTCAAATAAACAGCAAAGATCGATCGCCATCACCGCCCACAAGGACGAAATCGGCGCTATGGTCCAAGCCCTCGGCGGCAGTGGCAGGGTGGAAGTGCGGAAACTTGGTGGTTCGTTCCCGTGGATCTATGGGGAAGGAGTAGTAGATTTACTAGGTGATCACGCCACGATTCCGGGCATCCTTTCCTTTGGTTCCCGGCATATTTCCCACGCATCCCCCCAAAAGGCTCAACAAGAAAAAACTCCGGTCAGTTGGGAAACCGCTTGGATTGAAACTAAATGTACTTCTACGCAATTAGCGGCGGCGGGCATCCGTCCCGGCACACCCATGGTCGTAGGTAAGCACCGCAAGGAACCCATCCGTCTCCACAACTACATTGGCAGCTACACCCTCGATAACAAGGCCTCCCTCGCTATTCTGTTGGGGTTAGCCGCCGGAGTCAAAGAAGCTGCTGTGGATACCTATCTCGTCGCCTCTGCCAAGGAAGAAGTGGGAGCTTTGGGGGCCTTGTACTTTACTCAAAATCAAAAATTAAATGCTCTAATTGCCCTCGAAATTTGTCCCCTCGCCCCAGAATATCAAATTGCTGATGGACCTGCTCCGGTGATTTTGGTACAGGATGGCTACGGCATCTACGATCGAGCATTGAATGAGGAACTGCGAGAGGCGGCGAGTACCCACAACCTGCCCTACCAACTGGCGATGATTACAGGGTTTGGCAGTGATGCCTCGATCGCCATGAAATTTGGTCATGTCGCCCGGTGCCTGTCTTGCTTTCCCGACCCAAAATACCCACGGTTACGAAATAGCCCACCTAGGAGCGATCGACAATTGCCTAAAAATCCTCAAAGCCTACTGCCAAACGGATTTTTCCTAAGCTGAGGGCTTAACCAGTAGAAGATGTCTACAAAAGACTTCTTGCCTGAATCCATTTCTAGTGCAAGTTTCTAATAGTTTGATATGTAGTACTAGACAGATTAATTAGGATAAGACCAGATGCATTGGCTGAGCGAAGTCGCAGCCGAATTCGTCCTAACTTTTATGGCAACGACTATACACAATTTACTATTCATGCAGGAGGTCTAAAGTAGTTGAAATCCTGCCGACAAGAACTAAGAGGAGGTCATGAAGTTCTAGGTTAGGTATAGAGGTTCGCAACATATTCTGCATAACCATTGAAAGGGAGAGTTTGGCGAGTTTCCCACAGTAAACTGGGGGCATCACTAACTATTCTTTCTGTGGCTTGAGACCAACGGGGATGGGGTTGGAAGGGATTAACATTTGCCTCGAAGTCGTATTCATTGGCATTGATCGTATTCCAAAAAGTGGCGGGTTGTGTGGGCAGAAATTCTATTTTGACGATCGATTTTGCGCCCTTAAAACCATATTTCCAAGGAATCACCATCCGCAGGGGAGCACCATTTTGTTTGGGCAAGGGTTTGCCATGAATCCCTGTGGCAAAAAAGGCTAATTCATTATTCATTTCCTCCACCCGTAAACTCTCGGTATAGGGCCAGGGACGAGAACCTAATAAACTCCCGCCCTTAGTGATCTTGGGATCATAAAAAGAAGTAAAGCGGACAAATTTAGCTGCACTAGTGGGCTGCACATCCTGTACCAACAGCCGCATGGGGAAACCCACCCAAGGGATGACCATCGCCCAAGCCTCCACACACCGAAACCTATAAATGCGCTCCTCGATCGGGAACTTGCGGTTAATGTCATCCAAATCATAGGTGCGGGGATTACTAACCAAGCCTGTAACTTCGATTTTCCAATTATCTAGGGGTAAGGCTTGAGCTGCTCGCCAAACGGATTTTCCGGTGCCAAATTCGTAGAAGTTATTATAGGTAGAAGTGAGATGTTCGGCGGTGACAGGGCGACCTACATCAACAAAATTAGGATTTTTAATGAGGTTTTGATAGGCGGCTTCTTTATTGGTTGTCGAGTCGGGAGTGCTACAGGCTGTGAGGGGGAGGGTGGTAGCAGCGAGTCCGATCGCTCCCTGCAAAAACCGACGACGATTCAGAAAAACAGCTTCGGGAGTAACTTGACTTTCTGGGAGTTGCCAAGATGGGGGAATTTTGATCAGGGTCATGGAGTTAGCAAGGTTTTTAACAAAATATTATCTATAGCGATCCTAAATCATTTTCTAAATTAGATTACTTCTGGGAGGTTATTCTACCCGCCGCAGGCGGGTGAAATCCTTTAGGACTGCTATGGTTTCCTATGTCCTCGATCGCCTCAAGGAACTCGATCGACAACTCCTAATGCTAGAAGATGATTAATAGTTTTCATCTAGTAAAAGTAGCTATAAAATTGAATATTGGCTGATATACTTTATCTTGACTTTGTACAAAAAGTTGCCTGATAAAATAGATATCTACATGCATTAAACAGCCAGTTTGTGTATATTTAAACTTCATTGTTAGAAATTATCAATTAAATTTAAAATACCCTTGAGGTAATAGATGGGTGGACCAAAATTTGTTCAGTATTTCCTACCTGTGATTGAAGCTCTCAAGGAGTTAGGTGGATCAGGTCGCCCCTCTGAAGTGAGAAATGTTATCGCAAGGCAGTTAAATATTTCCGACCAAGAGAGAACTGAACTGCTTGAAGGCGGTGCTCCCCGTTTCGATAATCAAGTAGCATGGGCTAGATTCTATTTGGTTAAAGCTGGTTTCGTAGATTCCTCAAAACGAGGTGTTTGGAGTATCAGCGATAAAGGTAGAGAAATTGAATCCTTATCGCTTGATCAAGCCCTATCTATTTTTCAAGATGTTCGCTCAAAGTTTCAAAGTGAAATTGATTCTCCTTCTTCAGAATCTCAGCAAGAAGAAACTGTTGAAGAAACTATTGCACCAAATGATACAGCTATCAGTGACGATTCTTCATACCGTAAAAAGCTACTCGAAGTATTACTAGAACTTCCACCACAAGGATTTGAGCGTCTTTGTCAGCGTTTGTTAAGAGAATCAGGATTTGAGCAAGTTAATGTAACGGGGCGTTCCGGTGATGGTGGTATTGATGGGCAAGGCATTCTACAAATTAATCCTTTTGTTAGCTTTAAGGTATTGTTTCAATGCAAAAGATATAAAGGTGCTGTTGTTGTATCACAGGTTCGAGATTTTCGAGGTGCAATGATGGGTCGTGCCGATAAAGGGATCATTTTAACAACTGGAACATTCACTTCAGATGCTCAAAAAGAGGCAGTACGAGATGGTGCACCACCAATTGAATTGGTTCATGGCGACAAACTATTAGATATGTTTGAAAATCTGGAATTAGGTTTAACTCCCCGTACAGTATATGATATCGATTTGAATTTTTTTAGAGATTTTCAGGCATGATACCTAGGTATCTAACAGCGATATTGTAGTAAAATTTATCAACTTTATTAATTAAGTTATAAGAATAGCTTGCATGTATGAAAATTGACTCTTTGACTGCTTACCTCTTTTTTATCTAACTTTGTGATTACCGATTTTATACAGCTAAGAATTGTTGGATGACATCTTGGCTGAGTTCACTGGTGGCTCCAGAGGCGACAATGCCTCCTTTTTGCATGGCGTAGTACCAATCGGCTTGGCGGACGAAATGTAAATGCTGCTCTACTAGCAATACAGAAATACCTGTGGCTTTGACTACTTTTTTAATCGCCGCTTCAATATCTAGGATTACTGAAGGTTGAATGCCTTCCGTGGGTTCATCGAGGACTAATAGTTTTGGTTTCCCCATCAAAGCCCGGGCGATCGCTAGTTGTTGTTGTTGCCCACCGCTTAGATCTCCCCCCATCCGCCAGAGCATGGTTTTCAGCACCGGGAATAGCTCAAAGATTTCTTCAGGGATTTCTTGATTCTTCGGCGGGTTATCCAGAGCTTCTAAGCCAATGATCAGGTTTTCCTTGACCGTTAATCGGGGGATCACTTCCCGCCCTTGGGGTACATAGCCAATCCCCATCCTTGCTCTTTTGTCTGGGGACAAATGGTTGATGGGTCGATCGAGAAAATCAACACTACCTCTGCGGGGTTTGATCAAGCCCATAATTGTTTTTAACAAAGTAGTCTTCCCTACCCCATTGCGCCCAATTAGACAGATCATTTGTCCTTCGGGAATATGCATATCTACATCCCGGAGAATGTGACTTTCACCATAGTAAACATTGAGATCAGATATTTGTAGCATAGATTATGGATTTTTAGTTATTCGTGCTCTTCTTGACTACCCAAATAAACTTCGATGACCCGCGGATCATTTTGGACTTCTTCAAAATTACCTTCACAGAGAACCGTGCCTTCGTGGAGTACCGTTACCTGTTTGGCAATCTGGCGGACAAATTCCATATCATGCTCAATCACCACGATCGAATGACTTTCAGCAAGGGCTAATAACAAACTCCCCACATTCTCCGTCTCTTCATCGGTGAGTCCCGCCACGGGTTCATCAACTAGCAACAAATCTGGAGATTGGGCAACTAACATGCCAATTTCGAGGCGCTGTTTTTCCCCGTGGGAGAGGAGGGCTGCCTTCATGTCTGCCTTGGCAGTGAGACCAACGGTTTCTAGTAGCCCAGCAATGGTTTGTTTTTCTTGGCTAGGGATTTTGGCAAACAAGGTAGAAAAAATATTTTTGTTGCGGTTGCAAGCAATCTCAAAATTTTCCCTAGTGGTGAGATTGAGATAGATTCTTGGAGTTTGAAACTTCCGGCCAATCCCCAACAGGGCAACTTGATGTTCAGAAAATTTTCTGAGGTCTTTCCCCTTAAAAGCAACTGTCCCGATCGTGGGCTTAGTTTTCCCAGTAATTACATCTAAAAAAGTGGTTTTTCCGGCTCCATTTGGTCCAATAATCACCCGGAGTTCCCCCGGTTCCATACTGAAATTGAGATTATTCAAAGCCTTAAAACCATCAAAGCTTACTGTCAGATTGTTGATTTCGAGAATTTTTTCCGCCATAGGTTTAATCTAGAGATTTATTTATTTAGAGTTTCCCGCTCTCTTTGTACTTCCGGGTCTTCTTCTAGACTGGGGTAAGTAGCGATGTGTTTACCACCAAAGATTTTATCGAGGAGATTCATGCCTTCGGTACGGAGCCAACCAATCAAGCCATCGGGCAGGACTGTCACCACAATTAGGAATAAGGCTCCTTGGAAAAATAGCCAAATATCCGGGAATTGTTCACTTAATAAGCTCTTACCAAAATTAACCACCAAGGCTCCGAGGATGGCTCCCACCAAGCTCGCTCTACCCCCCACCGCCACCCAGATCACCATCTCGATCGAGAACGCAATATCCATCGCCCTCGGAGAAATCAAGCCCGTTTGGATCGTAAACATGGCTCCCGATAGTCCGGCTAGAGCCGCAGAAATCCCAAAGACCACCACCTTGAACCCCGTAGGATTGTAGCCAGAAAATCTCACCCGACTTTCATCATCCCGAATCGCCACTAATAACTTGCCAAACCGACCGCTAGTTAACCAACGACACAGGGCGTAGGTGGCAGCGAGGAAAACAATTGTCAGGGTATAAAAGACAAACTGGGTTTGGGGTTCACTGACACTAGCTCCAAGGATAGTCTTGTAGTTGGTCAAGCCGTTAGTGCCGTTGAAGAGCTTTTGTTGACCGTTGAAGAAGTTGAAAAAAACGATCGTGGCTGCTTGGGTCAAAATCGAAAAATATACCCCCCGGATGCGGTTCCGAAATACCAAATAACCAAGGGCAGCACCTAATAAGAGGGGAATTACCAAGACAGCGATCGCACTAAAACCAAAACTGGCAAAGGGTTGCCAGAAGAAGGGTAATTCCGTGACCCCGTAGAGGTTCATAAACTCCGGCAGGGTTCCCGGGGCGAGGGGCGCTAGTTGCAAATGCATGGCGATCGCATAACCCCCCAAGGCAAAAAATACCCCATGCCCCAAACTCAACAATCCGGTGTAACCCCAGATCAAATCAATGGCAAGGGCGGCGATCGCCAAAGCCAGAAACCGACCCAGCATATTCAGCCGAAAACCTTGTACCAGCAAAGGCACGATCAAGATCAGCACCAAGGCAATCCCGACTACGATCCCCGCTTCGATCAGTAAATTATTTTTAGACTTTCCCTTCAGCCGATTCCCCAAATTAATTACCATGACATCTCCGTGTGAACAGTTATCAGTTAACAGTGAACAGTTATCAGTTAACAGTGAACAGTTATCAGTTATCAGTTACCAATGAACAGTTATCATTTTTTTGTGGATAGTTAGGTAGCTATTTATTCAGTTATGAAATCAGTTATGAAATACTAATCAGGATTTCTCTCTGCTTACTATTAACTGTTCACTGTTTACTGTTCACTGTATTAAGCGTCTACCGTCCTACCCTTCTGCGGGAAGATACCCCCCGGACGGAATTGCAAGAAGCTAATAATGAGGAAAAATACCATGACCTTTGCCATACTAGCTGTCGCAAAAAAGGTGAAAAAGTCTGCTAGAGGTTTAATAGGTTGAACGAGGAGAGCGATCGTCCCTGAACCCACAAAGTAGTTAACTGTACCGATGGCGATCGCCGCTACCACACTCCCAGCAAGTTTGCCGACCCCACCAACTACCACCACCATAAAGGTATCTACTACATAGTTCTGCCCGGTATTTGGCCCCACAGAACCCAAAAGACTAATGGCGCAACCAGCGATCCCCGCCAACCCAGAACCAAGGGCAAAGGTGAGAGAATCTACCTGCTGGGTCGGAATTCCTAGACAGGAACTCATAGTCCGATTTTGGGTGACAGAGCGGATTCTTAAGCCCCACTTGGATTTCTGCAAAAATAAATAAATTCCTGCCATACAAGCAGCCGTCAAAATAATAATAAATAGGCGGGCGTAGGGAATTTGAAAAGTACCAAACACGCGCACACCGCCCCGGAGCCAAGCTGGAGCCGTCACATCGACGTTTTGCGCCCCGAACCAAGGCTTAGTTACCGTAAGTTTAAAAGTCTGGGCAAGCACAAAGCCAATAGCACCACTAATCGCCGCAGATAAAGGGAGCATAATTGTCCACACAAGGGTTTTGATGCGATCGTAATCCGCTCGCTTCGCAATAAACCAAAGCCCTCCAAAGAACAGAGCCGAGAAAATCACAATGGCGATCGCTAATACCCAATTCACACTGCGGACAAACTGTTGCAAAATTAGGCTCACACCCCAAGTTGCTAATAGTGTCTCGAGAGGACGACCGTAGAGATAGCGAATTACCCCCCGCTCTAGGAGAATGCCAAAGCCAGCCGTCAGCAAGAAAGCCACAGGCAGCGCAAAAATAATATAGGTTTCTGACCAAGGACTGCCAAAGGTTTTAAATACATTTTGGACAATAAAAGTCGTGTAGGCTCCCAGCATCATGAATTCACCATGAGCCATGTTGATTACACCCATCAGCCCAAAGACGATCGCTAAGCCCAAGGCTGCCACCAACAAAACAGCGCCAATACTGAGACCATTAAATAAACCCTCTAACAATCCTTGAACAATAAGCACAGTCTTTCTCCTGATAGCTAGTTTTTTAAGAAGGAGGTAAGTAGAAGGAGGTAGAGGGAGGGAGGTAGTAGAAGGAGGTACAGGGAGGTACAGGCAGGTAAAGAATACTTGTAATTGAATATATTGAATATTATTCAACAACTATTTAGGAGTTATTTAAGAGGATGCAATGTGGGAAGGCTAGGGTTTTGGAGAGCAACTGGTGAGTGAAATTATTTATGAAGTTTATAACTGTTGCAAGAGAAACAACTTCTTACTCAATTTCCTGCACCAAATTCTTTAGCGAAACACCATCCAAAACCGCCATCCAAAACCAAAGAGTCAAACTAATTAGCTCCCTCTTTTCTCTGACCTCCCTCTACCTCCTCTACCTTCTTTACCTCCTTTACCTCCCTCTACCTTCTTTACCTCCTTTACCTCCCTCTACCTTCTTTACCTTCTTTACCTCCTTTACCTCCTTCTCTACGCCGACTTAAACTTGCCGCCCTTCGCTGGGTCAGACCAATCGCAGGCAAAGCCCTTGGTTTCTGTCACAAACTGGTTCCAAGGAATCGGTACGACTGGCTGGGGAGTAGCTTGGACAATCTCAAACAAACCATCTGCACGAACTTTACCGATGCGGACAATCTTGGAAATGTGGTGGTTCGCATTCATTGTCACCATGCCACCGGGAGCATCATAGGTGGCACCGTAGGCAGCAGAGCGGACTTTTTCGAGGTCATCGGCAGTCCCAGCTTTTTCCACAGCCGCCTTCCAGAGATAAACCCCAATATAAGCCGCTTCCATGGGGTCGTTGGTGACTCGATCGCTGCCGTATTCTTTCTTAAAGGCTTCCACAAATTTTTTATTCGCTGGGCTATCCACCGTCATGAAATAGTTCCACGCTGCATAGTGATCCTTGAGGAATTCTACGCCGATCGCTTTTACTTCTTCTTCGGCAATACTAACAGACATAACTGGGTATTTATCCGCAGTAATCCCTGCGCCTTGGAGTTGCTTAAAGAAAGCCACGTTGCTATCACCATTGAGAGTATTGTAAATCACACCACCATTGGGAAGGGCTGCCTTGATTTTGGTGATAATTGCCGTAACTTCAGTATTTCCTAGAGGCAGATAATCTTCCCCAACGGTGGTGCCGCCCTTGGCTGCTAATTGCGCTTTGATCACAGTGTTTGCAGTCCGAGGGAATACGTAGTCAGAGCCGACTAGGAAAAATTCTTTGCTTTTATTCTCCAATAACCAATCTACAGAAGGCTCAATTTGTTGGTTAGGTGCGGCCCCGGTGTAGAAGATATTTTGAGAGCATTCTTGACCCTCGTACTGCAAAGGATACCAAAGCATGTGCTTTTTCTCTTCAAAAACAGGTAGAACAGCTTTCCGGCTTGCCGAAGTCCAACAACCAAATACAGCAGCAACTTTATCTTGATCAATTAATTTCTTTGATTTTTCAGCAAAGGTCGGCCAGTCAGAAGCCCCGTCTTCGACGATCGCTTCAATTTGCTTGCCCAGGACACCACCAGCAGCGTTGATTTCTTTGATTGCCAACTGTTCAGCGTCAACCACGCTCTTTTCACTGATTGCCATGGTGCCGCTCAGGGAGTGGAGAATACCGACTTTGATTGTGTCACCACCAGACGCTGCGGGGGAAGCGGGAGAACTACCAGCAGGACTACTGCTAGCTGTGGGCTGAGAACTACCACAGGCTTTTAAGAGAATACTTGTGCCTACCGTGGCTCCACCGTAGAGTAAAAATTTCCGTCTGTTAATACGCTTTGACATGGTATCTCTAACCTCGTTTCTTTTGACATAATTCAATCCGTTGATATTAGGACTAGGCTTATCATATTTTTGTAGTCTAAGATACCATGATGATCATTGAGTTTCTTTTGTACCTACCTATACTTTGGGGTCAACTTTGCGCTGGTAATATTCTAATCATGAAGCAATGGAGTTAATTATCTATGGTGCGGAAACTGGTAGGCTCGATCTCCTCACTCTGGCGTTATCCTGTTAAATCTATGTTAGGTGAGGAATTGAAAATTTCAGAAGTGACTACTCGTGGATTACTAGGCGATCGAACCTATGCACTGCTAGATGTTGAGAGCGGCAAAATAGCCAGTGCCAAAAACCCCAAAAGATGGTCAAAGTTACTAGAATTTCAAGCTACCTTTGCTGAAACACTCCACAAAGATAAGCCTGTCCCCCCCGTAAAAATTTTTCTTTCCAGTGGAAACTCAATCACCAGCGAAGCTCCAGATATCAACGAAATTCTTTCAAACTCCCTTGGGCAAGAGGTAAAATTCCTCTTTGCTGCACCAGAAGCTGCCAGCATAGATCATTATTGGCCCCCAGTTGAAGGCACAGCTTATCAAAATGCAATGACTCAAATAGTCATGCCGCCGGGAACATTCTTTGATGCTTGCTCGATTCATGGGATTACCACAGCCACCCTTGCCCGATTACAGGAACTTTATCCAGAAGGGCAGTTTAAGCCTTGCCGATTTCGACCAAATCTAGTTATTGAACCCACTTCACCCGAAATTAAGTTTTTGGAAGATGATTGGGTGGGGGGAATTTTAGCGATCGGTGAAGCAGTTCGTCTTAGTGTTGATAAGCCCTGTCCCCGCTGTGTTGTGACAACCTTAGCCCAAGCTGGTCTTCCTGAAGATCGGAATATTCTCCTCACCACTGCTCGCTACAACAAAGTTATTGCTGGGATTAGGACTTCGGTTTTGCAAGGAGGCACAATTCGCTGCAATGACCCCATCTGGCTAGAGAAAGCCGCCTAGCATCTTGCCATAGTTCGATCGCTCTGTCGTAATGCAAGTTGAATATATAAAAATTCAAATCAAGAAGACTTTGGAGTTAAAATCAACACAACTCCTATACTTTAATTCTTATATTTTAATACATGTATTTTGACTACCTCGAACGCATCCTCAAGGCTCGTGTCTATGATGTGGCTCAAGAAACTCCCTTAGAATTTGCCCCCAATCTTTCCCGACGTTTGGACAACAAGATTCTCCTGAAGCGGGAAGATATGCAGTCGGTGTTTTCCTTTAAGTTGCGGGGTGCTTACAACAAAATGGCTCAACTCCCCTCAGACTTACTTGCCCAAGGGGTAATCGCAGCTTCGGCGGGAAACCATGCCCAAGGGGTGGCGCTGGCTGCTAGTCGGTTGGGGACTCGATCGATTATTGTCATGCCCGTGACTACCCCAGAGGTAAAAGTAAACGCCGTTAAAGCTAGGGGAGCGGAAGTTGTTTTGTTTGGGAATACCTACGATGATGCCTACACCCATGCGCGCCAGTTGGAGCAGGAAAAAGATTTGATTTTTATTCATCCCTTCGATGATCCCGATGTGATTGCAGGACAGGGGACGATCGGCATGGAAATTCTCCGCCAGTGCCAGCAGCCCATTCATGCGGTGTTTGTGGCGATCGGGGGCGGGGGCTTAATCTCTGGCATTGCGGCTTATATCAAGCGCCTCCACCCGGAAATTAAAATTATTGGCGTGGAGCCAGTGGATGCGGCAGCGATGTATCAATCTCTGCAAGCCGGGAAAAGGATTCGTTTACCTCAGGTGGGTTTATTTGCTGATGGGGTGGCGGTGCGAGAAGTGGGGGTGGAAACCTTTCGTTTGTGTCAGCAGTACGTTGATGAAATTATCTTGGTGGATACCGATGACATCTGTGCGGCGATTAAAGATGTGTTTGAAGATACGAGGTCGATCCTTGAACCCGCCGGAGCCTTGGCGATCGCTGGAGCTAAAGCCTACGTGGAACGGGAGCAGATTACGGGCAAGACCTTAGTTACTATTGCTTGTGGGGCAAATATGAACTTCGATCGCCTGAGATTTGTTGCCGAGCGAGCCGAATTAGGGGAAAGGAGGGAAGCAATTTTTGCGGTGAATATTCCTGAAGCGCCGGGGATTCTCTGTCGATTTTGTGAATGTTTGGGCGATCGCAACCTTACGGAATTTAGTTACCGGATTGCCGATTCCCAAGAGGCGCATATTTTTGTCGGTTTGCAAATCAAAAACCGGGCAGATGCTGGACAGATTGTTCAGAATTTTGAATCCTGTGGCTTTAAAACCATTGACCTCACCGATGATGAACTCACCAAGCTCCATCTGCGCCACATGGTCGGGGGGCGATCGCTCCGTCGCCCACAATGAACTCCTCTACCGTTTGAATTTCCTGAACGTCCGGGAGCCTTGCGGTCTTTTGTG
>JAAUUE010000252.1 GCA_012031635.1 Coleofasciculaceae cyanobacterium SM2_1_6
CTCCCTTTAGTTTGCTATCAAAGCTGACAGTTCTTGTACAACCTGCTTGGTGAGAAATTGCTCCAATTAAGTAATCAGAAAAATCGGCTTTACCTTGTTTATAACGTTGTAGGGCTTGATCAACGGTGGAACGACTTTCAAATTCAAAGGCTGCACTATGCAACATTGCCTCTAGGGTTTTGATAATGTCATCTTTTCCAAATCTATAGTTTCCTCCTCTGAGAACCCAAACTAATTCGCAAAGAACGATATTAGTAATAAAACAGGGCTGGTTTTGTTGGATGAGTTTAACTACTTGTTGCCACTGTTGTTCATCGTCTTGAGTAAGATAGCGAACAAGGATATTAGTATCAAGTCCAATCATTAGCTCCCTCAGAGATAGCAGTTTCTATTTCTTCAAGGGTGGTTTTCTTCATCCCTGGGCGGTGGAGGATTCCTGATAGTTCTTCAACGGGAACATTCAAAGGAAAGAGTTTAACTTGACCATCTTCGTCAATAACAAAGCTAATTTTGCTGCCACTAACTAGTTTGAGATAACTACAAATTTCTTGAGGGAGGGTAATTTGTCCAGTGTTGGTGACAGTGGTACTAAGCATGGGGAAATCTTTTAGGTAGGGTTCTGTCGATATTTTAGCGAGAATTGCCTTGATATAGCCGATCGGGTTTTAGTCTTTTTGGATTTCTAGGTTGGTGAAGTATTTTTGAACTAGGCAGCATTGATGTGGGAATTAAGTAAGATAGATTTTATCTCTAGTTAAAATTCATTGAGGATAAGTTATGGATCCTATTTCTGTTGTTATTGCAGCTTTGGCGGCGGGGGCGATCGCAGCTACGAAGGAAACGGCAGGGACTGCGGTGAAGGATGCCTATCAGGGTTTGAAAGGTTTGATCAAGAAAAAGTTTGCTGGGGAAACCAAGGCGGAGATGGTGCTGGAAGAACACGCAACGGATCCGGAAACCTACGAAGCTCCTCTGAAAAAGAAATTGGCTGAGGCGGGGATCGATCGAGATGAGGAAATTATTCAGGCGGCGCAGGAGTTGCTGAAGCAGGAGAACCCAGAGGAGTCGGCAGCAGGGAAATATAATGTAGTGTTTCAGGGAGAGGTGAAGGGGATGCAAATGGGCGATCGCAACACCCAAACCAATACATTTAGCTAAAAACCCTTGGAGTATCTAAATGAGTGAAGAGAGTGCCAAGTATAATCCAGAGTTTACGAGCGAGGTTAAGGGCGTTGTAGTTGGGGAAGGAAATATCATCTACAACTACTTTTACTACAGGGAAGAGGTCAAGCCTGCTGATCCGATGGTGGATGCTGATAGTGAAAATCTCCCTTGTCCTTATCGGGGTTTGTTGCATTTTGGTCCTCAGGATGCGGAATTTTTCTTTGGGCGGAAAGTCTTTATCGATGAGCTTTATGGAGCAACTAAAACCCGGAATTTTATCCCGGTACTGGGGGCTTCTGGCAGTGGCAAGTCTTCGGTGGTCTTGGCGGGTTTAGTGCCGAGGTTACAACAGGAGGGGCATTGGCAATTTACGCATTTTCGCCCAGAGAAGGATCCTTTCCATAACCTTGCTCAAGCACTGGTTCCTCTTTATACTCCCGGCTTAGATCAAACCGATCAAATTGCCCAAGGGAAAAAGCTAACGGTATATTTGAAAAATGGGGAGATTTTACTGGCGGATGTTCTGGGGAAGATTCAGCAAAATAATCCTAATCAGCGAGTGTTATTGATTGCTGATCAATTTGAGGAAATTTACACTCTGGTTGATGAGGAAATTCGCCGGAGGTTTCTGGATTGCTTATTGGATGGTCTAGAAACTCAAAATTCTCTGGCTGTACCGTCTACGGTTTTGGTGACAACGATGCGGGCAGATTTCTTGGGGAATGCCCTTGCTTATCCTCGGTTTGCTGATGTGTTGCGGAGTGTGGATATCAAGATCAGGTCGATGAATCAAGAGGAACTAACTGAGGTAATTGTAGCGCCAGCGATTAAGTTGGAGGTGAGGTTTGAGGCGGGATTGGTGGAGCGGATTCTGAGGGATGTGGCGGATCAGCCGGGAAATTTACCTTTGTTGGAGTTTGCGTTGACGGAGTTGTGGAAGCAACGGACTGGGAAGCAGTTAACCCACAAGGCTTATGAGGCGATCGGTTGGGTAGAGGGGGCATTGGCTAAGTATGCAAATGAGAAATATGATAATTTGAGCGCTGAGGAGCAGGAACAAGTCCGGCGGATTTTTGTGCAGTTGGTGCGTCCGGGAGAGGGGGCAGAGGATACGAGGCGGATCGCTAGAAAGGGGGAGTTGGGGCGGAAAGCTGGGATTTGGTGAGACAGTTGGCGGATGCCCGGTTGGTGGTGACTAGTCGGAATCTTCAGGATCAGGAAACGGTGGAGGTAGTTCATGAGGCACTGATTCGCCATTGGGGAGTTTTGCGGGGCTGGATGGAGAAGGATCGGGTGTTTCGGGCTTGGCAGGAGCGGCTACGGGCGGCGAAAGGGCAATGGGAAGCCACAGGGAAGGATGCGGGTTCGTTGTTGCGGGGAGCGGTGCTGGCAGAGGCGGAGGAAAAGCTGCGGGAGCGCCGAGAGGATTTGAGGGATGTACTGGAGTTTATTGAGGAGAGTATTCAGGAGAAGGAGCACCTTGGACAAGCTGAAGCAGCCCGGAGGAAAAGGGAAATCAGAACTGCTTGGGGCATTGCAGTAGGTTCTTTGGTGGCGGTGGTAATTAGTGGTATGCTAGTTACCGTTGCATTGGTACAGTATCAAAGAGCTAATCAACAAGTTGAAATAGCTAATCAACAAGCTAAAATAGCCCTTGCTCGTCAGTTAGCTACTCAAGCTAACTCGAAAGGAATTCAAGGAAATATGCAGGAGTATAGTACTTTAAACTCTTCTCAACAAGAATTTACTCTAAAGCTTGGTGTAGATTCGTTTTCTCCTCAATTTGTTTCTCTTTTAAAAGGAATTAAGCCTCGAATAGTTCGCTTCAGTCCAGATCAAAGAAATATGGCAGTGACTGATGATAAATTTCTCCGTCTCTTTGAGATTGATAATGGTAAAATCATGGAGATTGTGTTATCAGAGATTACTGAAATGAGTTTTAGCCCAGATGGACAATATTTAACAACTGCGGGACAAGATGGAGACGTGACTTTATGGAATATCAAAGCAGGTAGAGTAGTGATGCAAGTTGCTACAATGGGTTTTTCTCTAATAGATACAGCTATAAGTCCAAACGGACAAATATTAGGTATCGGAAGCTCTAGCGGGATTGCCAGAATTGTAGAAACAGCGACAGGAAAAGTGATTCATATTCTTAAACATGATCATCCCATCAATAGTATAAGATTTAGCCCCGATAATCATTATATACTAACAGGAAGTGAGGATGGCACTGCTAAAGTATGGAGTATTAGAACTGGAAAAGAAATTTACACTTTGCGTCACAATACTCCTGTTAGGCTGGCAGTTTTTACTGAAGATAACAAATCCATTGCAACAGTCAGTGGAGATACTTCTGTAAGAATCTTTGAACTTAGTGAATTAGCATTATCAAAATAACAATTCATATCAAGATACACAATCTTTTAAACTGAGAATTAGTTCCTCTAATGGTTATTAACTGTAAATAGGCTCATAATTTGTACTTATCATAATAATCCAAAATTTAGCGAAGAAGATAGGCACTTGTGCGACGGCAGGTAATCAGTAATCAGTTAGCAGTTACCAGTTAACAGTTATCAAAGAATAGTAACCTACCCAGATAAATCTATGAAAGGCTACATCAAAGGAAAAACCGTTATTTTGCTAGAAGAATTACCCGACAATCTTCAAGAAGGAGATGAGGTTAATATCTTGATTTTTCCTAATACGCCAACTCAAAAACAACAATTTGATTTAGGGATTGTACCAACTATCAATGATAAAAAGTTCGACAAACCCGGATTACATCTAGGTGCAATATCAACCAGTAATGATTTTGATGAACCTTTACCAGATGAATTTTGGTTAGGAGAATCATGAAATTATTATTTGATACCCACACTTTTATCTGGTGGGATAGTGAACCCACTAGACTATCTTCCAGAGCTTTAGAATTATTATCTAATAGCGCCAATATGAAATTTTTAAGTGTCGTCAGTATTTGGGAAATTCAAATTAAGCATCAGCTAGGCAAACTATCTTTAACCCTTCCCTTAAAAGACATTATAGACGAACAAATAAATAACCATAATATTTCAATCTTACCGATCGCCCCCAACCATATATTCGGACTAAATCACTTACCCTTCCATCACAAAGACCCCTTTGATCGATTATTGATTTCCCAAGCAAAGATTGAAGAGGCTATTTTAGTTAGTTGCGACTCTGTTTTTTAAAATTACCCTGTAACAGTTGACTGGTAATCCCACAAGGATTTGCTTTCACCCGATGGAAAAAATCTAGTCTATACTAAGTCATCTGGGGCTTGGCTGAGTTCTGGGATCAACAGTTCTCGATCGCTCATCTGTTACTGATTATTTATAATTACTAGTTTATATTAGGCAATACCAACCACCCCATCCTTGGCAACTGGTAGTAATTTATCCCGATCGACAAACTGAGAGGATTAATGAACTTCACTTTGCTGGATTCTTACAACTTCCCAATGTCACCCGCATTTATATTAATGAACTAAACCCGCATGAATCTGCCGCTCTACCTGTCCAATTACTACAACTAATCACTGCCCCAGAAGCGAATACTCCAAACTTAGCTACAGAAATAGCTAGACAAGCAAGATTAGAGATTTCTGATATTGCTATTAGAGAAAATTTGATCAACTTACTAGAAACTATAATTGTCTACAAATTACCCCAGAAATCGAGAGAGGAGATTGCCGCCATGTTGGGTCTAAGTAACTTAAAACAAACCAAATTTTATCAAGAAATATTCACAGAAGGTCTTCAAGAGGGTCGTCAGGAGGGTCGTCAGGAAGGTCGCTATGAAGAAAGAAAAATACTGATCCAGCGTCTGATTGCTCGTGGGACTAGCCTTGAGGAAATTGCTCAAATTTTGGATATTCCTGTAGGAGAAGTAGAAGCGATCGCCATCCAAGCTGAACAAAACTAGTAAGTAAGCCTAATAAAAAAGCCCTAGAAAAAATCTAGAGCTAAAACCAGGGTGCATCTACCACTAACTACCTTCCTTGCTCGATCGACCCTTCAGGATAAAATGCTAAAAGGTGAATCCATTAATACCGGATCCTTTTGAACCAAGCTGGATTGAAATAAATTTTTGGACTTAATTATAGATTTTTCCTATGCGCCGATCGAAAACCTTTCCTAGCTTCGATCGCTCCCCCCTATCTTTTCTGGTGATAACAGGTTTACAATTAACATGGCAGTCGTAACAAAATCAATATTAAAACCTAATCAAATATTAAAACCTAAGCCCGCTTAACCTATGGCAAAAATCGAGACCAGAACAGAACCCATGATTCTGAATATGGGTCCCCATCACCCTTCGATGCACGGGGTTCTCCGCCTGATTGTGACTCTTGATGGGGAAGATGTGGTGGATTGTGAACCAGTAATTGGCTACCTGCACCGGGGCATGGAGAAAATCGCCGAAAACCGTACTAATATTATGTACGTTCCCTACGTCAGTCGTTGGGATTATGCGGCAGGAATGTTCAACGAAGCCGTAACGGTGAATGCTCCAGAGAAACTAGCAGATATTCCGGTTCCCAAACGAGCTAGTTATATCCGAGTGATTATGCTAGAACTCAACCGAATTGCTAACCACCTCCTCTGGTTAGGACCCTTCATGGCCGACGTAGGGGCGCAAACTCCCTTCTTCTATATTTTCCGGGAACGGGAATTAATTTATGATCTCTGGGAAGCAGCCACAGGACAACGTTTAATCAATAATAATTACTTCCGAGTTGGTGGGGTTTGTGCCGATCTGCCCTACGGTTGGACAGATAAATGTCTTGATTTCTGTGATTACTTTGATGACAAAGTAGATGAGTACGAGCGGTTAATTACTGATAACCCCATATTCCGCCGCCGTTTAGATGGGGTTGGGACAATATCTCGGGAAGAAGCCATCAACTGGGGGCTATCAGGACCAATGCTCCGGGCTTCTGGAGTGAAATGGGATCTCCGCAAAGTTGATCACTATGAATGCTATGACGATTTTGATTGGGAAGTCCACTGGGAAACCGGGGGAGATTGCCTTGCTCGGTATTTTGTCAGGATTCGGGAAATGCGGGAGTCGGTGAAGATTATTCGCCAAGCTATTCAAGGTTTGCCCGGTGGTCCCTACGAGAATCTAGAAGCAAAGCGGCTGCTTGAAGGTAAAGGTTCTAGCTTTAATGATTTGGATTATCAGTACATCAGCAAAAAACTGGCTCCAACTTGGAAGATTCCGGCAGGAGAGCATTATGTCCGCATTGAAAGTGGCAAAGGCGAGCTAGGGATTTACCTAATTGGCGATGATAATGTCTTCCCGTGGCGTTGGAAAATTCGTCCGGCAGATTTTAATAATTTGCAAATTCTCTCTAGTATTCTCAAGGGAGTAAAGGTTGCCGATATTGTGGCGATTTTAGGCAGTGTGGATGTGATTATGGGATCGGTCGATCGCTAACCCTTTCCTTAAATTTCAAATCACATATAAAGAAGGGACGCAAGCAACAATGATCTAAGATCAAAAAGCCTTGCGCCCCTATTTCTTTTCTAATTTTGTTTTAGTCCACAAATTCTGAAGTTTCTACAACTCTTGCAACTATGCCACTTGCTCAACTTCGGTAATTTCTGGAATGAATTCCCGC
>JAAUUE010000253.1 GCA_012031635.1 Coleofasciculaceae cyanobacterium SM2_1_6
TTGCCTACCATTTTCTCGAATTCATCAGACGATACAGTAGTATCTCCAAGGGCAATCTGCCAGTCAAAAGTCAGTAGATTGGCAAAATTGACATATCCCCCACTAGAACCCACACTACCTTCAGTCTGAATCCGCATAGAAAGCTGTGGGCGTGCCATTCTTTGCATGGCTTTGGGCAAGAAAATCTTAATACCTAATAGCTCAAAAGCGGGCAAGGTTTCCAAAAATACTTTTACAAAAGCCTCACTATCCATTAAGATATTTTCTCTGCCCTTTGCTTGAATATATTTTTTTACTTCGGGCAAATATTCTGAAAGCAGGGCAAGGTCTTGCACGATTTCCAAGCGTTCTTTTTGGTATTTTTTATCTCCGAAAATCTCCTCAAGCGCAATGGGTGCGCTAAGTTTATCTGCTTGGTTTTTCACCCAAAAGCTCAGTTGAAAAATACCTTCTTCATCTTCATCTTCTTCTATTTTTAAGATGGCTTGATAGGCTTTCTCACTAAGATAAAATTTCTGTAGCCATTTCTGAATGGCTTGTGCATTTTCTTTTTGGTGAAAGGCTTTGGTAACGAGCAGATCTTTGATTGAAAAATACCTCCAGCATATCAGTATCTTTGCTCTGAAAGGGAATGTCCTCACCGTATTGATGCACATATTCATTCAGAAATAAAGCAAGCAAAGCCTTAAGCTGTTCCTCGGGATGGGTGTAGAGCAATTGATTGGCTTTGTGCCTGATGAGCAAGTTAGGAGGAACTATCTTTTCTAAAATCTTAAAGATGTGTTTTACTTCTTTGATGAGCAAGGCAGGAATCCAGCGTACCACATAGTTATCGGTTTGGATTTGCACCAACTCAGGCAGATAAGCCGCTTTGGTGGCGAGGTGCTTTGCAAAAGTATGCACCCAATACAAGGCAAAAACCGAAGGCGAATAATGTCCCAAGCGGCTAGGGTTCAATTTCTCAAGTACAGTTAAAAAAGAGGATAAATTTTCTTTTTTACCTAGTAGTCCTTTTTCATCTTCTTTGTGCCAATAAGCTGCCTCAAAACCTCCCTGATAAGCAAGATGTATTGTCCAGTCCAGCGTCCCTTCTTCAAAAGCTTCTTCTAGTGGCAGTTGCCATTGTTTGTTTATTTCTTTGGGTTTCAACCTGGGTTGACGGTCTCTGGCGCATGATCTCCTATAACCCCTTGGATATCTTTTGGCAGCTAGGTATTTCTTTACTTCTCCTCATATTTTCTTCGACTTTATTTGTGATTATGCCCTCGGTGTATGGCTTTCTCTATGCCTACACGGGCTGGTTGGGTTGGCAAGATTTTGTCCGGGGTTATGGGAAAAATAAAGCAAGATTGGGGGCGATCGCTACCCTCACAGGTTGGTTAATTATCTATTTCACCCTCCAACGTCAGCCACAACTACAAGCATTTAATCTGCTAGAAAATTCGGGAGTTAATGATGGCGATCGTCAAGCATTAGTCAACAAATCTGACACCATCCGTCAAGGCTTACTAAATAGCTATCTCCTTTCCTATCGTTACCTCAGCACTGCCGCCGAAAATAACCATATTGCGGCTTTACATAAAAACGTATTTAACTTACCCGATGAGACGGCGAATCTGATCCAAGCCGTCTACAATCAACTCCTCACCCCATTTTTATATCAGGGCGATCGAGCCGATGTGGAAAAAGCCGAAAAACTCTACGGGCAGTTCTTTGATACCAGCATCCAAAAAGCTGAAGCCCCATTAATTAGTAAAGCAATCGAATCTACTTGGAACCGAGAGGAAGCCAAGGCGGGCTTATTAAATATCAATCAACAAAAAGTCTGGTTGCAAAAACAAGAAGTTAAAGTTACAGAGCAAGGAGACTGGGCAGAGGTAGAACTCTACGAAATGTACGAGAACCAGACCCCCAATTTGCAAGAAGTTTATTACTCCTTTTCCTTGCCCGAAAGTGCCGTGATTACGGGGCTATGGCTAGGTGATACGGACGATCGAGCCAAACGCTTTCTTTATCAAGTTTCCCCTCGTGGGGCAGCCCAGCAGGTCTACAACGACCAAGTGCAAGCCCAAGTAGACCCCGCTCTCCTCGAACAGGTAGGTCCTAGGCAATACCGCCTCCGAGCCTTTCCGATCCCAGCCAAGCTCCTGAGTAGAAACCTAAATTCCACTGAGAATCCTGCAAATCCTGCTCCCACCCATATGCACCTCTGGCTAACCTACAAGGTGATGCAACAAACCCAAGGCTGGGCTTTACCAGATTTAGGGGAAAAGCGGAACATCTATTGGACAGGATTCAGTCAACGCAAGATTAACGGCAAATCTATTTCTAGCAATGATTGGCTCCCTGCCTTTGTGGAAGCTACTAAGCCCTTCAACCTCCAACCCCATCAGGTGACATTCCCCCAAGGAGAAATGATTTCGGTTCAACCCCTCGCTGCGGCGGATTATGTCCTGCCCCAAGGACAGCGCTTTGCCGTGATCATCGATACTTCCCGGAGCATGGCAGCCCAAAAACAAACCCTTGGCAAAACGTGGGATTGGTTCAATCAGAATATTGCTAAAAACAACGAAATTCATCTCTACCTCACGGGAACCTTGGGGGCGGAACCCCGACGGATTGCCGATCTAAAAAGCTTTGATCCTCAGCAATTAACCTATTTTGGTTCTCTGCAATTCCCGGAAATGCTCCAGCAGTTTAGCCAACTCCAAGGGGATACTATTTACGATGCAGTGTTATTACTCACCGATGATGGCAGCTATGATCTTGCCCAAGATGAGGTGACACTACCCCCGATCGAAGCTCCCCTGTGGATGGTGCATCTAGCCGGACTGCCCCCAGCCTACGATGATGTCACCCTCAAGGCGGTGCAGGATAGCGGCGGCGGAGTAAGTACCAATGCTCAAGAGGTGCTCCAGAGACTAGCAACTACTAGCAAATTGAGCAAACTTAATAACCCAGATAAATCTCTAGTTAGTTTGGTGGATGGTTATGGCTGGTATCGTTGGCGTAGCCTCTCCTCTGGAGAATCAAGTGCGGCGAATCCTCTGGTGAATAATTCCCCAGACCCCAGACCCCAAGGAGTTTCTACTCCTAGTCAAGACAGTCAAGATTTTGCCCCTCTAGCTGCACGGCAATTGGCTCTAGCTCTGAGTCAGGAAACCAAGGGCAGGGATATTCAGGGCAGTGAGTTACTAGCACAACTAGATGGGATTCAGGCTTTGGCAAAACAGTATGGCATAGTTACCCCCTACTCTTCCATGATTGTCTTGGTCAATGATCAGCAACGGCAAGCTCTCAAGGAGGCAGAAGCAAGGGTCGATCGCTTCGATCGAGAAGTAGAAACTGGAACCGAAAACTTAACCCAACCGAATAATCCTTTTGCTGTCGAACCAGTCCCCGAACCCAAGTTATTTATCATGATCTCCCTAGGGGCAGTGGCGCTGATGTGGTGGTATCGGCGGCGATCCGTAGCGTAGTAGCGGTTTATCATCCCTAACTTGTTAAACTCCTCCCGCAGTAATTTTCATGTGGTTGCCCTGTGGGAAGAGTAAGTTAGTAGTGGGATGAATATGATAATCTAGGTTAAAATGCTTTCTTAATAACAATGACATTACAAATAAATCAAGACTCTCATGCTGCCTTAAGTAACTTACTCAAGGATAGGTATATTTTGTTTGATTCTCATAAAATACTACAATATTTACATTCAAAAAGAGAATTAATTCCTGTTTTGCTAGAAGCAGAAAGACAAATAAGGAAGATTTTTATTGATGAAAAACTAGCTCTAAAATTCATCTATGATCCAGAAATTGCTAGCTGGAAAAAGTTAATAATTGCTATTCATACACAACTAGATGCTGATGATGCATTTGACAAACTGAAGTTGTTAGATCATGGCTGGTGGCTGAATGCTTCCTATTCTGTTAGTAGTGACTTAGACATTTATATTGATTTTGATGAAGTTTGATTGGTCGGAGTATTTTAATTTAGCTAATTAACTCGTTATATCGAGATTGGAAATAATTCATGAAGAAAATGTTTATTACGGGTGCAAGTGGTTGCATTGGTCACTATATTGTTGAGAACTTAATCCAAAATACTGACCATGAATTGTATTTGTTGGTGAGGAATCCAGAAAAGTTGGGTTTTGATTATCAAGCCCGTGGTGGTATTCATATTTTGCAGGGAGATTTACTCCAAATTGCCAACTATGCAGATCTATTGAAGACGATAAATGTTGCCATTCTCATCGCTGCTGCTTGGGGAGGCATTGAAGAAACTAGAGAAATTAATGTTACAAAAACTCACCAGTTGATGAATTTCTTAGATTTAGAGACTTGTGAACAGGTAATTTACTTTTCAACGGCAAGTATTTTAGATAAAAATAATCAACTTCTAGAGGCAGCAGGAAAAACCGGGCATAACTATATTCGGACTAAGTATGAGTGCTATCAAAGTTTAGGTGAGTTGGCGATCGCCCCCAAAATAACCACAGTCTTTCCCACATTAGTTTTTGGTGGAGAAGAGAAAAAACCCTATTCCCACATTTCCGGCGGCATTGGGGAAGTTGCAAATTATATTAATCTCATTAAATGGCTCAAAGCAGATGCTAGTTTTCATTTTCTCCATGCCAAGGATATTGCCCAAGTAGTGTGCTATCTAGTGGAGCATCCACAACTAAATCAACGGCAGATAGTATTAGGAACTCCGGTAATTACTGCCAACCAGGCAGTGGAAGAAGTGTGTGCTTATCTAGGCAAAAAAATCTATTTTCGGATTCCTTTGGAAGTATGGATGGCAAATATTTTAATTGCTGTATTTCGCATCGAAGTAGCAGATTGGGATGCTTTCTCGATCCAGTACCGCCACTTCACCTATAAAGACCCCGTAACCCCAGCTAGTTTTGGCTTACCTACCTACTGTGCCACCCTACCAGAGGTACTTGCAGCTAGTGGAATTAAGGGGAGTCAAACACAGAACTAAAACCAAGTTCAATACTTATAGCTTAGGTTTTCGTGAAGGATCGAGACCATCACCTATCGCAATATCCCAAGCTGCCAATTCTTCTTGAAAATCTGTATCCTGATCCTGTTCTTTGTAAGCATTTTCTAGTTCCTGCATAAATATTCTCTTTTTTTCTTTCCAGAGAATCTCATTGATAAAGCTGCTACGATTACTCGTTAGTTGGTCTAAAAAATCTAGAATTTCATTATCTAGAGTAATACTGATTTTTTTACTCATAATTTGGGGCGATTACAGCAATTTGTGTCTAGATGCGCCATAAGACGATCCCCCTAAATCCCCCTTAAAAAAGGGGACTTGAAGACTCGTAACTTAGCTTACCAGAACTGAATTTACTGTAACTAGTAAGACTTTTACACCATACCAGTTAATCTTCTAGATTTTCTAAAGCTGATCTAGCCTAAACAGTCTCTTTTATCTGGCTTGCGCTTCTATCTGTGGTTTTTTGGATGCCGTTGAGGTTGATGAAAAACATGGGGATAAATTTTATGATATCAATCCCCGACTCAAAGGCGGCTAGATAGCAAAATTTTTGGTAGATAATAAACTATCAGGATTAACTATGGAGCGTTGAATAATGAGTGAGTTGCTGGTACTTTGGGGCGTTGCTCAGGCGGCGGGGTTTGTGTTTAAGCCAATTTTGGAGGAGCTGGCTAAGGATGCGGCGAAGGATTTTACGAAGGATTTCTTTAAGGATGCCCTCAAGAAAGTGATCCATCTACCAGAGAAGGATGCCCTGAATGCGGCTTATGGAAAATCTTTAAAGGCATTTCTGGAGTTGATACAAGCAGAGTTGGAAGGGGCGGGTTATCAGGAAGCAGTGATCAAGCAATATATTCCAGCCCTAAAAAAGTTTATTGATAAGCAGGAAGTCGCCGCAGCTTTGGGGATGGCGTTTGATGTGGAATGTAAAGCCATTGATACGAGTCTGTTGGTGAAATCTTGGGCAGATTTGAACTCGCCATTATTGCCGGAAGATTTTGATTGGGATTTTTTGAGTAAGTCCTACATCCGAAAGGTAAAGAGAATTGTCCAAAGTTCGGAGAAGTTACGCCCAATTTTTGAGATACAAACCTTGGAGAGCATCGCTAAGGCAACCCAAGAGACGGCGGGAATTGCCCCGGCGTTTAATCTAGCTCAGTATGCTGAGGGTTTACGGGAGAGGTATGGCAATCTCAAGCTGGAGTCTTTGAATACAGACGGTTGTGCCTACAATGCTTTGAAATTGTGGCGGATGTTTGTGCCGCAGCAGGTGCGGGAATGTCAGGAGTTTATGCCCCAAGTGTATGAGTTGCCCAAGGATCGATCGCACCAATTGCAGGAGGCGGGGCAGTTGGATGTGTTGGCAATGCGGGAAGGGGAACTAGAGGATTATCGGCAACGGTATCGAGAGCAACCCATTCAACCTATTTTTGAGGTGATGGGGGATCCCCAGATCGGGGGCAAGCAGGGGACGGCGAAGTATGCGGTGATTTTGGGGGATCCGGGTTCGGGGAAGTCGACGCTGTTGCAGTATCTGGCTTTGGTTTGGGCAGAGTTACCAGTGCGAGATTTGCCTTTGCAGCCGTTGCCGTTGTTGTTGGAGTTGCGAACCTATGCCCGTGATAAGCAAGCCGGGAAATGCAAGGATATTGTGTCGTTTATCCATGAAGGAAATATTACCTGTCGGCTGAATCAGCAGGAACTCCACGCCAAGCTGAAAAAAGGGGATGTCGTTGCTCTATTCGACGGCATTGATGAGGTGTTTGACCCGGAG
>JAAUUE010000254.1 GCA_012031635.1 Coleofasciculaceae cyanobacterium SM2_1_6
AGCGCAAGGAGCGGTTTGTGCTACCCCAGAAGATTGCTTTTTTATCCCACCTTTCCCAGTAGAGACGGTGGATACCGTGGCGGCGGGGGATGCCTTTAATGGAGCCTTGGCAGCAGGACTTTTTCAGGGATTACCTCTCAAGGAGGCGTTGACTTGGGCAGCAGCCGGGGGAGCGATCGCCACCACCAAACCCGGAGCTTACCTAAGCGATCGAGCCACCCTAGAAGCATTTCTCAAAGCAAGGCAATAAACAACCAGTGAGAAAAACTATAGCGATCCTAAATCATTTTCTAAATTAGATTGCTTCTGGTAGGTGATTTCACCCGCCTGCGGTGGGTGAAATTATTTAGGACTGCTATAGCCTAATCAATAGGCCTAATCAACATAATCGACATTAAGAGGGCTGACGGATGGATTCCAAAATTAGGGCAAACCTTGTCCATCCTACGCCTAGTTAATATTGAGAATTAACTTTAGGAAACTACTTCAAAGGACTCTACTTCTAGGACGGGGCCAATCATTGCCAAAGTCATAATGTTTTTATTGATTTTGCCAGTGACTTTGACCTGCATATGCGCCTGTCGCAATTCCTCTGGAGCATTTTTTAATTCATAAACTTCCGCTTCAGTTACCAAAGCCCATGCCCCAATTCCCAGACCTCGCCGTTGCACTGTTCCTATAAATTGTTGACTCATAATTAAAACCTGAACTTGACTTTGAATATAACCAAAAACTAAGCTATAGCTCTTTCTAGAAGTTGAATATTTAAGAAACGAAACTCGGTATTTACTGGCTGTCCTTTTTCCAGAGAGTTAACTACTTGTGTCGCCATGATGTAGTAATCGCCAACTTTTTCGTAGGTGTCTTGGAAATCAATTTTGTTTAGCAATTCTTGGGTTTCTGGGTTCCGAAATACGGCAGTATAAGCAGCAGAAACATAGCCAGAACCAGTGTCTAAGCTAGATTTTGTATTAATAGTAAAAGCCATTCTGCCCATCACTCGGCTGACTTGACAGATTTCTTTGCCCCGGACTTTGTAGTTAGAACCCATGGCATCACCCTTTACCAAAATTTCTCTGGTGTCATCAGTGTCGGTTTCTCCAAAACTAAATTCATGCTTACTGTGGGATTTTTCAAAGCTCGATCGCTTCCGGTGGGTAATCACGTCTCGTATCTGAGTATAGACACTTTCTCGGACTTGCTCATCAACAATTTCTGTGACTTCTACCGTGAAATCTGCCTGGACACAAATCTTGCCAGTATGGGTTTCATTTCCTTGGATTAGGGTGACATCCGCAGTAAAACCGGGAAAGTTTTCATCCCAAGTGTAGCGATTTTCGTAGGCGGCTTGAAAAGCATCACGGGCACTTAATTCAGTCAGTTCAATGGTGTCATTCATGGTGAAATTGTAGTTAGATTGTAGCCTTGTCATTAAAGGGATAAAAACTAAGGATTAACTGACGCAGTGTGCCAATTATCTTCCTCTTTAATTCTATCTGTTTTATGGGAATTCTCGGCTGGGTTCTTGTCTAGGCTCTCATCTGAAATTTCATCTGAAATCTCATTGGAAATCTCATCTGAAATTTTATTTTTGGTATAAATATGACGGCTTTGGGGGTTGGTTCTGAGTTCTAGATGATCTACATGGAAAGGATCGAGGAGCAGAAGGCAAAAATTATCAGTGGGGTTTAAGGCATCTGGCACTTCTATAGGGGTTGTAAAATCAGGAAGATCGATCGATCCCTCATTCGTTTTTTTATTAATATCTTGCTGCTCAATTTGGCGATCATTAATTTCCCTCCTAAGCAACTCTCCGGGATTATCCCATAGGAATTGACTCCGGGCGGGTACAGAAATATCTTGCCAGAGTCGTTTTCTAGCAGCTTGCAGTGCTGATTTTTCATCAGGGTAAGCAGCTTGACCAAAGATATGATCAGCAGTTACTAGAGTCAGAGACCCCCGGAATCGAAATTGCTCCCGTGATTTGGGAAAGTACCAACAGATTTCGCCTTGGGGATGATCTCTAATTTGGCTTGCTTTCTGGCTCCGGAGGTCTGTAATAATTTTTATCTGGTTTGTCTCCCCCAGAAACCCTCTAAATACCACAGTCCGGTTGGCTGGATAGCCATGACTATCAATAGTTGCTAACTGGAAGTAGCGGGCATAGACCAGACTGCGGTTGAGGTGCAGAGCCCGGGCTAGGGGCGATCGCCAAGGGGCAGTGATCATAAATAATGATACTTTTGGGGGGCTTCAGGGAGATTATTCTTCAGGAGAAGGGTTTTGAATCTTTTCTGATTCAGGACAATCTTCTGAGGTCAGAGGCTCAAAATTGCTCTTGACGACACCAGCTAATTTTTGGGTGACAGCCCCAATGCTCTCGAGACGAACCATTTCTTCCCAGGAGCTAATTTCATCCTCCTCATCAATTTCGTAGCGAAATGTTACCAAATCCCCTTCTATATCTACAATCCGGGCGTGTTCCACCAAGCGTTGTTGATCCCTTAAGAAGATAGATACCTCACGACCATCACAACAGAGTTGATAAATCTTGCGGTGTAACATATTTGGCTTCTCCTAAACAGAATAGTTGACTGAAAAATGACTTCCTAATGACTTTCTCTTGACGCTAAGATGATTGTAAATTCTACAACTTTTAATGGCGTAGGCTTGCTGAATAAGGCTCTAAATAAATGTTTTATTTAATGCCTTACGAAGAAGCCTGTTGACAAGAGAACCGTGTTTTGAGCTTTACATCGGCAGATATGTTTTGTCACCTAGGGCATAGCCCTACATATCCACGTTCCTTAAGACTAGGAAACCGATGGAGTTTACCCATAAAATTATTCCCCATAAAACCTAAAACCCCCATGACTATTTCGAGAATAGCCATAGGAGCTTGTACCTATTTTAACTATCAACCAGAGAAGTGAGGGCTTGGTGACAGCGATCGCTCTGGTCAAAGAATGGTAAACACTAGGGATAATATAGGTGAATAAATTAGTCAAGGGCTTTAAATATTTTGCCGTTGTAATTTTGCCGTTGTAGTTTTGCCGTTGTAGTTTTACAGTGGTTTACTGCTGGGCTAGAATCTGCCGCTAAGATTTAACGAAGGATTCTAAAAAAACAATAGCATTTGAATGTCTTTTATTATTAAACATTTCTACTATTGTGGCACATTATTCTAACCATATCTCAACCATTTTTGAAACCTTCCCAGAAAAACTTGGAGTAACCCTAGGGTAAGAATCGATCGAGGGCAGCCTTCAACTCCTGAATTTCCTCTTCGATATTCCCTTCTTGGGCTGCACGGGCAACGCAGGCGGTCAAGTGTTCATCGAGGATCATCCTCGCCACCCGATCCAAGGCTCCCCGCACCGCCGCAATCTGGATCAAAACTTGGGGACATTCCCGGTCTTCCTGCACCATCGTTTTCACCGCCCGGATGTGACCTTCAATTCTGGAAAGGCGATTAATTACGGCTTTGACCGATCGGGGGCTATGGACATGGGGATGGGGTTCTGGAGAATCATCAGCAGAATCATCAGCAGATAAGAGATCATCTCCAGTAAGAGCGGTGAGGTCGAGATGGTGATCGAGGTGATGGTGGTTGTGGTGATTAGTTGGAGTATCAGTACTCGGTTGTGGTCTAGAAGAGTTTTTAGGCATAGTTTTGGTAAGAAGGGAGCTAGGAATAGCGTTGTACCGGATCATGGGGAAGAGTCCGTAGCAGACATTTACTGTCTTGGCGGTAATTAACAGTGGCAGCTAACTCGGCTAGGGGCTTTTGGCGAATTAAATTTGTAACTGTATTCACTTGATAGACGATCCAGTTTTTGGTATCTAATCCGGTGAGCCAACCACTGCGGGGATGATAGGCTCCAGTATCAATACCCAGCCAGCCTGCACCTTGAGCAATTTGACCGGGAGCGACTCCGGGAAGAGTGAAGGTAATCGTATGCCCGGTAATGATCAGCTTATCTTTGAAAAAAGGATAGGGGCTGGCATGAAATTCCTGCCTGACCCAGCAGAAATGGTTAGAGTTTTGGTCTTTGAGGGGAATATTTGGATGAACTCCGGCATGAACTAACCATAGGTCTCCCAAGTCGAGGTGAGTAGGTAGTTGTTGCATCCACTGGATATGTCCACCATCAATGCCTCTATTGCCATAGCTTTTGATGGTACTTTTACCGCCACTGTAGAGCCAAGCTTCAAGGGCTGGGGGGTAGATATCACCACTGAGGACAATATCCACCAACATCTGTTCATGATTTCCCAACAGGCATTGATAGCCACTGTTTTTGACAAATTCTACTACTTGATAACTCTGGGAACCACGATCGATCAAATCCCCTAGGAAATATACCTGATCTTCACTGCTAGGGTCGATCGTCTCCAGTAGCGTCATTAAACTATCATAATGACCATGTACATCTCCTATAACGATCCGGCGTTGTTTCATTGCTTGTTTGTAGATTTTCTTACCCAGCTTTACTGAAGATATAGCGAGCCTAAATTACTTGCTAAATTAGATTGCTTCTGTGAGGTTATTCCACACGCTGAGGCGGGCGAAATCATTTAGGACTGCGATAGAGTCTTCTAAGCCTTGGAAATTCAACGTTTGAGAGTGTTAGCTTTGTTGAGCTAGGAGGGTCAATCTCTTCAGAATCTCTACAGGCTTCCTCAGACTGTGATCATAATTTTTTCTTGTAATATCTAGTATGAACTGATTTAAGCGTAAATGGGCATATTCACTGGGATTTACTCCTATAAAAGTACACAAACTTAACATTACGCTAAATTTCCTAAATATTCCTGAGCAATAATACGTAATTTCTTCAAAAGAATCTTGGGGGAGATTACGGAAACTAATCCAGTTGGCAAACTGTCTGCTAAAAAATAGCGATCGATCTCTGCTCTCTCATCGGGGAAAATATGGCTCAAATCTTGGCTACATCGGGTTTATCCCTGCTGAAGAGGGGAATTATTTCTCCTTAGACCAGTGGAGACAGTTAGGAAGCTCCAGATAGTGCCACAGTTACGCCCCTGCCGTTGATCTGGGGAAGATACATTCAAAGTGTGGTCAACAAAGACCGCCTACCACAAGCATTAAGTTCTCGAAATTTTCCAGATTCAACTTTTTAGACTAAGGGGCAATACCATGAACGCACAAACTCAAACCATTCACACTTTTACTGCCAATCAAGCTGAACCAAAATCTACTCCCAAATATCTTTCTACTGCCGAATTTGCTGGGAAACCGGACACAGTAAAAAATTTGGAGGCAAAGCCCGTCGCAACCCCAGTAGTTAGCTCAAATAATATCACCTCAAATATCACTTCAAATATCACCTCCGCACCTATTCCCGCATCTATTCCCGCATCTATTCCCACATCTATTCCCGCATCTATTCCCGCAGCTACCCCGGCTCCAGATGCAGAGTTAGTAGCAGTCTTCTTCGATGAACTAGGTTCGCAAGTGGGGAATAAATCTAGTCGAGTGTTGGCAGTGGCGCAACGGATAGCGGCAGAAGTAGAGCGGATTTGCCGGAAGAGCGATCGCATCCAAGCCACGGGGGATATTTATACTTGGCAGCTCAGCCTCGGTCGTCACCGTCTGGAAAAGTGCCTCCAGTACTATCAACTAGGCTCCAAGCAGGGGCGGAAGGAACTCCACAGCAACCTGAGTGTGATGGTGTATCGGCACATTGCCCCCGCCAAGGCTCAACTCAACTTTTCGGCTCGCTACAACTTAATTGAAGATTTTCTCCAAGATTTCTATGTGGAATCCATCAAAGCCTTCCGCCGGGAGAGCGAACTGCCCGGTGACTATCAGCCCCGGACTCAGCTAGAGCTTTCGGAATACATGGCTTTTACAGAACAGTACGCCAAGCGGCGGATTAACTTATTCAATGGTTTTAGCCAACAGTTAATTATTCTCCGGGCGCAAAACTTTGCCAAGCGTCAACCCGCCGAAACCTCCGTAGATATTGAAGCCGCCGTGGAAACTCAGAAAACCGAAGAGGGAATTAGCCATTCTCGATCGGCGATCATGCAACAACTCCGGTCTCACCTAGTCTCGGAAGCCATTGACCCCGCCGAGTCTGTCCTCCGCGATCGAGTCGTTGCCGAATTAATTAAATATCTCGAAGAACAGGGACAGTCGGAGTGTGTCGATTACCTCAGCCTGAAGTTATCGGATCTCTCCGCCGCCGAAATTGATGACATTCTCCAACTCACCCCCAGACAACGGGACTACCTCCAACAACGGTTTAAGTACCACGTAGAAAAATTTGCCCACACCGCTCAATGGGAATTGGTTCACCAATGGCTCGGCGCAGATCTGGATCAAAAACTGGGCATGGTATCCCAAAAATGGCAGGTATTTTTTACCACCCTCACCCTCGAACAGCAACAACTCCTCGAACTCAAACAATCCCAATACGCCGATGACCAAATCTGCAAAATCCTCAGCTACACTCCCAAACAACTCCAAAAACGTTGGACAACTATTCTCACCCTCGCTAGCAAGTTTCGCAACCAAGACTAGCTCTCTCAAGGGATTTCCCAAGAATCCTCACAAAAAGGGGATAAGCTTCCTAAGAGATGGGAAAATTGCCAAGAAACGGGATGCGGGCATCTAAGAGTATGTCTGAAAAGAGACGGTCTGTAGTATTCCGTACTCAGCGATCCCCCCTAGCCCCCCTTAAAAAAGGGGGAAACCCGGATTCGAAAGTCCCCCTTTTGAAGGGGGATTTAGGGGGAGTCGAAACTTTT
>JAAUUE010000255.1 GCA_012031635.1 Coleofasciculaceae cyanobacterium SM2_1_6
CATGACTGCGGCATCAATGATCTGCTCGAAGTAACTAAGCATTAGCTGGTCATCAGCAGATGCCATAAATTCTTTGCCACTACTAGGAATGTCTTTGAGGGCGACGGTGAGGTGGAGGACATAGCCCACAAGAGTTTCTATGGCTTTTTGTTCTGCTTCGGTAGCGGTGGGGATAGGGATTTGAGAAACGTACATTGGTTTAAGCTCAAAAAAACCACCTTGTTTAGATGCAGCTATTTGTTTAATAAACCACCACATTAAAGAAGAATTTAAAACTGCTAGAACAAAGTTTATATTTTTGGGAAGACAAATAGAAGTTTTATCATTACTAAAATATCCTAATAAATCTGGTGCATATTCAGCATTTTGAACAATTGTAGGGATAATAATTTTAGGCTTTTCAAATCTAGCTATTTCAGCAGGAGATGCTTGTAGTTCAAACCATTTAGAATCTCCAGCTCTCATCTCTAGTCTATCTTTGTATTGACTAAGATAATTTTTAATTGCAGGATATTTTTCAATATTTAATCCTTTTTTTGTGAAAATTAAAATATAAATCTTGATATTCAATTCTCCATCTTTGACATCACGCCCCCGCAAAAAAGGCTTGATTATTTCAACAGATGATAGATGTTCAGCGATTAATTTATCTCTTGTGATGCGATCGATCACAAAGCCTCATTAAAACCTGTAGTAATACCACGATAAAACTTACCATTTACATATTCACCCAAAGGCTTACCAGCATTTCGTAACTTTGCCAATAAATCTAAAACCTGTGTATTTTCTAATCGCCAGCCATCAGCCTTTAGAGCAGATTGGGGCATCAAGAAATTTTGAGTATTAAACACTGTGGGAAAATTATTTAATGACTCTGTTTGCTGCCAAGAAAGCGCCTTTAACTGTGTGTTTTGATTAGCTTTTTCCTTGCTAAATAAAATAATGCTGGGATAGGCAATAGCGGTAAAAACATCCGTATCCCCAAAATCCACAAGTTGCTGAATTGTTGTATTTTTGCCCAGAAAATCACGCAACTTTTCCCCATAACCTGAACGAAAATATTTATTGGAACAGATATAACTCAACACGCCACCAGAATTTAATAACTGATAACCACGTTCAAAGAAATAAACAAACAAATCGGCAACACCCGTATAACAATCATACTGCTTACTTAGAAAGGGCTTGAGCGCCTTGATTTGTTCCTGTCGTACATAGGGCGGATTACCGATCGCAATATCAAAACCATCCTTAATCCCAAACATCCACTCAGGATCGAAAAAATCTGCTGAAGTATTCTGATTGTAGGGATTCCAACTTGCCAAAGTATCCGCCAGCGCCGCCTCTAAACCCGTTTCCTTCAACAAATCCCCGATCGCATTGCGTAACTCCTCATCACGCTGACGATACTTATCCTTAGTCCCCTTCGACCTCGCCGTAAAATGCTTTTGGCGAACCTCCTGCAACTCCTTCTCCAGAGCCTCCACCGCCGGACTTCGTAAACTCCTCTGAATTGGCAAACTAATCAAACTATTTGCTGCCACAAACTTCGTCTCCAAATTTGGCAAAGGCAAAATCCCTCGATTTGGTTGACTATCATCTACTTTTTGTTCAACAATCAACGAAATAAAACAGCGTAACTTAGCAATCTGGAGAGCGATCGGCTGAATATCCACCCCAAAAATACAATTTTCAATCAAAAACAACTTCCGGGGATAATCCTGCTCATTATTAGCAAAATCATCCTCAATCTGTGCCAAGCGATCGTGCAACTCCTTAATTGCTTTATCTCTCGCCTCCTCATAACTAATTTTTTCTGCAAGTTGAATATCCTCTTGCAAAGGTGCGATCAACTTCTCCTTTTGTTGGTTACGCCAGCGCTCATTGTGTCGATCGAGCTTGCTCAAAATATGCACCATCTTCTGCAAAACCCCCATCGGAAACGCCCCCGACCCACACGCCGGATCCAGAATCTTGCAACCATCGATCGCCGCAATTAAACGTGCTACTTCTGAATCTGTAAACTGGTGCGGCTCATCGGTATAGGCGAGTAAATGGCGAAGTCTAGCATCAAGAGATACCCCTAAATCCCCCTTAATAAGGGGGACTTCCAGACTCAGACTCTTCTCCCCCCTTTTAAGGGGATCTTCCCCACTCTTCTCCCCCTTCTAAGGGGGGCTGGGGGGGATCAAGCTGATTCTTGAAATAAGCTATCAAACTCTCATCCACCATGTAATTCACAATCTCACGGGGCGTATAAAAAGAACCCGTTTGCTTCCTTGCCGTCGTCTGGGTTTCAGGATTGTATGCTGCCAAAAGATTCTCAAACACCTGCCCCAAAAGTTCCGGATCCAGCGCCACATCTTCCTCAAACGGCGTATTTTCGGCGATCGTAAACTTATAACTCTTAAAAATTTCAATTAAACCCTGCACCCGATACTTCTTCCGACTTGTGCCAAAATCTGCATTTAGATCCACATCGTGAAAATCACCAAAAAACAAATCATTAGGAACCGACAAAGGATTTTTAGCATTATCACTAAACCCATCAATTCTAATCTCTGGTTCAGACGTATTCTTCTTGGGTGGAACATCCAAACACTCAAACAAACCACCATTCAAAAACGGAATAGCTGCAAAATAGCGATCGATTACTTGATTAGGTTCTTGAAAATAGTCATCATAGCGAAAAACATTATGCACCATGTAATGATGACTCCGACTACCAGAACGTTTAATAAACTCACGCTTACCTTCCGTATTCAGCGTTGCAAAAAACAAATTCTGTAAAATCGCTTTGTAATAGGTACTTTCCTGCGGTTCCAAACTCCTGAGGATCGATCGCACCTCTTGCTGATCAAACAAAGCCTCTGGCACTAAACCCTTTTCCTTCAAAAACCACACAAACATTAACCGAGTAATTAACCGAATCAAACTCTCTTGATTACTCTTCGCATCCTTGGGAAAAACTACCTGCTGACAAGCATCAAAATACCAAGTTGAAACCTCTTGATAAAACTGCTTATTTAATAAGCTAACATCTAGAACCTGCTGCCAATATTTGGATAACTTCTCAAAAGAATCTACCCGATTTTTGCCCGTGGTGGGAATCTTTAGTTCTGCCAAAATCTTCTCATGTCCTGCATGGGGCTGCCGGATATTGATATCCCGCAATATTGTCACCTTCCCCGCCTTCTCCCCTTCCCGATCGCCCTTATACTTCGATCGCTCCGTACTTGCAAAAGCTAGATATTCCCCATCAACACCCGCATACTTAAACACCACTACCACCGGCGTATAGCAAAACTCCCGATTAAACGCCCGGGATATTTCCGCAAGCTGCGATCGAGTAGGCAACAACCCACCCTCACGCCTCTTCAAAGTCACCCCAAAAATTACTACCCCTTCATAATCCTGCCCCAGATTTTGCGTGGCTACCAAATCCAATCCAGAACGCCCCCGAAACGCAGCATCATCAACCATGCCCAAAAAATAAATACCCTGCCCTTTATCTTTATCTGGGTCTTCAATTAACTGAAAAGATTTATTCTCTTTTTTATAAGTATTCGTGAGAATATCTGGCGCTGCGATCGGTGCATCCGTCACCACATTTATCGGTACTTGCAACTCCTTAAAAAAATCCTGTAAAGCACCCAAAAAATCTAATTGATTAAAAATAGAAAGATTCATAGCCCCACTCCCAGACTTTTTAATATCTGTAAGACCCGATAAAGCTCATTACTCGATCGCCTAAACAATGAAAAATCATCTGATAAATCATAAACCCGATCTTGTAATTTAATAAACATAAAATGATCACCATTAGTGACAAGAGCATAGGTTGGTTTATCACCATTTGGACTTGCTATCATGTAGGCAAGAGCCTGTGGTACTGCCGTTAAAAACGAAAAACTAGACCGCTTTGCCTCAATTAACACCACCCACAAATTGCCATTTAAAACCAGCGCATCAATCCTGCCGTTGTAAACCACATCCCGATCCTGATCGCAAATTTCCACCGCCGTCTCACTCCGCAGACTGAAGGGTGCTTCCAAAAATTCTGCCAAAAACAACAAAGGCGACACCATCAAGAGGTTCACCATCCCTTCAGATACGACACCATCGCTCATATGATACAAATATGAATGCCGAATCCGATCTAACGTCTGTTGTTCCAGTTCCGTTAATGGCGCAAAATCTCTCTGCCATTCTTCAAAAAATGTATTATCGGTCGATCGCCTTAACCCAAAATTAGATTCCACATCACCCAGCGATCGGATTGCTTCTGTAACAGCGATAGACATAGATATTTACTCAAAACAACGTCTGAAGCACGGATTAGGCGGATTAGAGGATTTCACAGATTTTAATTTATTCTAATCCAAAAAATCCGTAAAATCTGCGTAATCTGAGTAATCCGCTTAATCCGTGTTCTAATCCGTGTTCTAATCCGTGTTCTAATCCGTGTTCTAATCCGTGTTCTAATCCGTGTTCTAATCCGTGTTCAGCTATTTACCAATACCCAAGCCACTAAGTCAAACTTATCAGACTGAAATTTTTCGTCAATCTTAATATTTTGTTTGATTGACCCTAAAGCCATTTTGTCTCCTTTCTTAAGCAGCCCTAAAAGTTCCCTTGGTGCATTACCCATCGTCTCCTTGATAGTGCCATCCTCCATCACCTCAGTTTGCACTGCTTGACTACTGAGCCAAGCCTTGAGAGCCTTCACCAACTCAGCGATCGCCCCCGGTTCCCCTCGATCGACAACATCAGGGACAAATCGCTCTTGGTCTTTATTTATAGTCAGAAAATCCAACACCTCTTTTTGATTATTTAAAACTAACTTGCCCGACTTGTCGATATAAATTAAATCAAACACCTGATATTGATGATCGAGCTGCTTCGATGGTTTCGCTGGATAGCCAAGCAAAGCCACAATCCCTTCCCGATCGCCTGTCGCCCTATCTCCCAAGAATCCTGAATACACACCCTTGGGCATCTGCCGATATTTATCCTGATCACGATTAAACTCAGCAAGTAAATCCTGCCGATAGCCCTCCAAAGACAAACTATCAAAACCCAACCCCTGATCACCCCCCTCAATGTCATCCCAAGTGATCAGCATTTGCTCCATCATCCGATTATTCATCTTGCGATCGAAGTCCTCATCATGAGCCATCTTGGCAAAGCTATCGGAGAACTGGGGATCCACCTCTGACCCCGCCAACTTCATCGCCGCCATCCGTTGCTCGATCCTGCCTTGGAGATTGAGATAGGAATTAATATTATCCGACGGCCAGAAGTTAATCCCAAAGATCTGCTCGTTCGGATTACCCAAGCGATCGATCCGTCCCATGCGTTGAATAATTCTTACCGGATTCCAATGGATATCGTAATTAATCACCATATCGGCATCCTGCAAGTTCTGCCCCTCACTGAGGGCATCGGTCGCAATCAAGATATCAATGGGCTGAGTTAACTTCTGGTGAGTATCAGGATGATTTTCTGCAATCCAATCTTGCCATTCTGCAAAAGCGGCTAAACCTTGTTTCTCCGAGCTAAAAGCCCATTCCTTTTCTAAAAATAGTTTGGTATAGGGCGCAAATCTTTCGAGAACGGCTTCCATAGATTGTTTACGGCGGGAACCGCATCCGAAGGAATCGCTATCATCTGAGTATGAGCCTGTCCCTGATGCGATCGCTAGCTTGTCAAAACCTCTCGCTTGAAGCTGCTCAAACAGATATACTGCCGTATCTCGATAGACTGTGAAAATTACCACCTTGGGATTATGGTTATTTGCCCCTGATTTGCGTTTGTCTAGGATTTTACCAATTAGCACCTCTAATTTATCGTCACAGGATTTATGTAGAGAAGCTTGCTTAGATTTTTTGGCAATCTCTCCAGTTAAATTAGCCGCAAACTTTTGGAGATTGACATAGAGATTATCTAAAGCATCCAAGTCTTTTTTTGAGATCTTCTTTGAATTTATCCAAGTTCCCAGCTCGATCGATCTCGGCAATCCCGATCAGACGCTTTTTGCCTAGAGTATATTTTTCTACCTCTTCTATAAATTCATCGTCTTCTTCATCCTCATCTAGGTTATAGACATCGGGAGCAATATTTATCCCTGATTTAGCTTGACTGGCTTGATAAGATTTTATTTTGTCTAGTGTATTTTGATGATGCCCTCTAATCTTTTCGATCGTTGCATAAAACGAAAACCAAGAAGACTCTAGCCGCTTGACCATCAAGATATAGAGCATTTTTACCAGAAAGTAATCGCGCTGCTTTTCATCTCGCAAAATATCCTTTTCCTTTTCTGTGCCGTCATCCGCATAAAAAGCTGGCTGATAGCCCGACAACATGGGCGGGAAATGATCGAACAGTTCCTCAAAGGTCTCAAAGTTACCAAGCTGGTGAGGAGTCACGAACAAATTTTCAGGCTTGTTTTTTCTAGGAAAATTAAAAGCTGTCTCCTGCCCCTCGATCATTTTTCGAGTTCTTGCAACCAAGAGCGAATCCGTTAATCGAAAAAAATCATTACCTGATAACTTGCGGATAAAGTCACCAATTTTAGGATTGTCATCCTTGCGCCATTCATTAAATATTGCCTGGGATTGCCTGAAAGAGTAGTCAATATTTCTGACACCCAATTTTGCCTCATAGCCATGCACATCTCCCTGCACCATTAACTTAAACTGATTTCTCGCATCATTCAGAGAGTTATTGATCGGTGTTGCTGATATCAACAAAACTTTAACA
>JAAUUE010000256.1 GCA_012031635.1 Coleofasciculaceae cyanobacterium SM2_1_6
AGAAGATATCTTGTGTAAAAGATGTTGTGTACTACAGGAAATGAGGGAAGAAATAAAAGCTATAACCAACTATCATTGGTTAAACTACGGATAGTCATTCGTACTATATTATAACCGGATTTGGTATAAATCATTTGCTAAATTAGATTGCTTCTGGTAGGTGATTCCACCCGCCTACGGCGGGTGGAATCATTTAGGACTGCTATAGCTGTAAGGTGGGCATTACCCGCCCTACCCGTAAGGTCTGTGTATAAACCTTTATTATTTAATTACCGCCGATGAGCCTTGTCACCTTAAAAAATATTAGTAAAATCTATCCTTCTAAGCAGGGAAGCGTCTACGCAGTTGAAGATGTAAATTTAGAAATTCAAGCTGGGGAATTTTATTCTTTATTGGGTTCTAGTGGTTCGGGAAAAACTACCATCCTGCGAGTAATTGGGGGATTTGAAATACCAGAACAGGGGCGGGTTTTCCTTGGGGAAGAAGATGTTACACAGCAGCCTCCCTACCAGAGAAATGTCCACACGGTTTTTCAGAAATATGCTCTGTTTCCCCATATGACAGTGACAGAAAATATTGCCTATCCCTTGACGGTGGCAGGAGTAATTCAGGGAGAAATTGATCAACGAGTCACCGAAGCGATCGAGACTTTCCGCCTCCAAGGATTAGCCGATCGCCAACCCAGCCAACTTTCTGGGGGACAACAACAACGGGTAGCATTAGCTAGAGCCTTGATCGATCGCCCCAAGGTCCTGCTCCTCGATGAACCCCTCTCTGCCCTAGATGCTAAAATTCGCCAAGAAGTCCGACAGGAATTGCGAGAACTCCAAAAACTTACTAGCATTACTTTTATTTACGTCACCCACGACCAAGAAGAGGCTCTGGCTCTGAGCGATCGGATAGCTGTCATGCACGATGGCAAAGTCGAACAGATTGGCACTCCCAGCGACATCTACAATCAACCCGCCTCGCTATTTGTCGCAAAATTTATTGGCAAAGCTAATCTCCTTACAGGCAAAATAATTAATTCCCGGACTGTCGATATCAATGGTTATGTTTTAGATATTCCAGAACTGTCTGTTAATTTGGGTGATTTAGATAGCTTAGATAATTCAGATAATAATCTGCCTAATTCTGAGCAACAAATTGCTAAGGAACAGATTGCAAGAAAGTCTCAAAATCCCAGCGACCAAGTAACGGTGATGATCCGTCCTGAACGATTACAAATTAATCCCCGGACGTTACGAGATCAAGAAATTACTGGCAAAATTGTTAACTGTACTTACATCGGGCAAACAAGGGAATATCAAGTCCAAACTTCTATGGGGCTATTAATTATTACGAAATTAGCCACAGGAACTGATTATGCTATTGATAGTATTGTCGAGATTTCTTGGAGTACAGAAGACTGTGTAGTCTTGTTTAACTAGAGGTTAATATTGATAAGATACCTACAATCTACAGGCAGATTGATGGACAGGAATTCTCACTACAAATTGAGTGCCAATACCGGGGGTAGAAGTACAGATAAGATTACCATTATGTTTTTTTGTAATAATTTGATAGCTAATTGCCATGCCCATGCCTGTACCTTTACCGATGGGTTTAGTGGTAAAAAAGGGATTAAATATTTTTTCTCTAATTGCTTCAGGTATTCCTAAGCCATTGTCAGCGATCGCAATCTCTGCCCAGTCTGTATTATCTAAACTGATGACTGAAGTAGAAATTGTAATTGCCCCAAGATTGTGATTTTTGCCCTGGGCAGGAAGGGTATTATTTTGTTCTTCGATCGCATCTAGAGCATTACTGAGAATATTCATAAATACTTGATTTAACTGCCCGGGATAGCATTCTATTTTTGGCAAGTTTCCATAATGACGGACTACTTGAATTTCTGAGGATTTAGACTTGAGACGGTGTTGCAAAATTAGGAGCGTACTATCCAGCCCTTCATGAATATCTACAGGCTTGAAATCAGATTCATCCATCCGGGAAAAGTTGCGCAGAGACAGGACAATTTGGCGGATGCGATCGGTACCCAATTTCATCGAACCTAAAACCTTGAGCAGGTCTGACTGCAAAAATTCGAGATCAATTTCCTCTGCCTTTTCTTGAATAGTAAGAGCGGGATTTGGGTAGTATTGCTGATAGAGGTGGATTAGTTCCAGCAAACTCTGGGAGTAATTCTGAATATGACTAATATTGCCATGAATAAAGTTCACAGGATTATTAATTTCGTGGGCAACTCCGGCGACTAGCTGCCCCAAGCTAGACATTTTTTCGGCATTAATTAACTGGGATTGGGTTTGTTTTAGTTCTCCTAAAGTTATTTCTAATTGGCGTTTTTCTTCTACTTCTTTTTGAGAATCTTCTAACTCTTGAATAATTTTTCGGAGTAAGGCTTCTTTTCTTTGATTAGTTTGCTCCAGTTCTAAACAGGTTTTTTCCGATCGCTCCAACTTTTTCTTCAAAATTCGATTTTCTTTTTCTAACTGTTGTACCCTAATCAAGGTATCAGGGGTGTCTGGTATTTCTAACCTCTCTAACTCCATACTTAATAAATTAATTTTTTGAGTATCCTTATTGCTTTGATAGCTATGATTCTCCGAGGAGCAGGGTAATGAAAGTTTCATTATGATAACAAGAGTTGGTTTGCTGGGGTAGGGGCGAAATCTCGCCGTTTGTATAGAAACCACAACTGGGCAAGGAGTTGGTCAAGCAGGTTTGGGTGAGGGTATATTCTTCTTTGGTGCGGCTCCCCAAAATTTGTTTCCGGCTGGCACAGGAAAAATATAAGGCAGCCACAGGCTCTTTGCCGGGATATTTGGCGAGGGCTTGCTCCATCGAAGCTTTTGAGGCAGCAAGAATACGATCTTGGGTAGTTTCGGTAATCTGGACGATCGCTCCTTCAGGAACATCCCCAAAAAAAGTTATGCTCCCCGTCTGCACATCGTAGGTTCCACTGCTGGCACGGATGTAGTAATCTACGTCCTCGGTATCAAATACTGCCAAAGGATATTCCTGAGAGGGAGCCAAGCCATCTAGATAGTAGTGATAAAAATCTAGGGCTGGTTTGTGGTCAATTTCGTAGACAACATTGAGATCGGCTTTGGTGACTACGCCCTTTTTACCAATGGGATACCAACCACTAGCAATGCCGTGGGCAAAGAGGATCTCTCCAGAAATCAATAAAATGGGGATCGCATCACTATAAACTTTAGTGCCACAGAATTGATAATTTTGCTGGAATTCCCACTGGTCTGCCGTCATCCCACCGAATACCGCAACTTTTTTGCCAAAGGTCTGCTCTAGAGCTTTGTTTAAGCTCTCCAAAACTAAAACGCCGCTAGTGGTCAGACTATCGGGGACGGTGAGGCAGAGTTCGATCGATTCCTGATGCCCAAGGGTGGCTTGCTCAAGGGCGGTGGCGATCGCCTTGGGTAAATCTTGAGAAATCCCCACACCGATTCCCGTCCGAAAGGTAATTTTATCGGCACTAAATAAAATCAAAGTCAAGGAGTCTTGCTCAAAACCCAAAACCGAAGATATTTCCCCATCCGTAGTCCCACCAATTAGCTGAATTTCTGGATATTTTTGATGGATTTCCTGCAAAATGAGAGCATGGTCAAAGTCGATCGCCGCAAATAAAACTCCCGCTTGAGGCTCTGTTCCGGCAAGGGCTTGCTCACATTGTTCTAAAACTTCAGTTATGGCAGGCAAGGAATCTGGGTCATTACTATGACCAACTACCGCTTTTAGCATAGGATTTTGCTGGTAAGATTATCATCACACAATTATATAGTTTTAATCAGCCACTGCCTATAGATAAAGTTACGGAGTGTTTATTGTATAGAATTAGACATTAATAAAATATTTATGTATTTATCTCAGCCTTAATTCTGAAGTCTTAATTCCGAAGTTTTGGAAAAACCCAAGAGTGGTAAAAATACGACCATCAAATGATTGAGAGTATAGTTTTAGTTCCAGAAGCGTGGTGATTGTGGTGTAATAAAATCAGATTGCTTTTTCTCCTTATCTAGGTTTAATGTTTTATTTATTGTCATGAAAATTCGCTTATTACAGCCAGAAGATCTCCAAGGCTTACAGTTATTAATACAAAGCTATAAAAGTTCTCAAAATCTGAGAGATATTAAGATTAATTATCTCCAAAATTCCCCAGTAGAAACTCAAGATATTTCAGCAAATAGTCAACCCGATCGAACAGACCCTCAGTCTTTTATTTATGTAGCAGTATTAGAGCAGGAAGTTATTGGTTTTGGGGTACTGGCGATCGAGGATATAAATAAACATAAAATAGCTGAAAAATTTCAAGGGAAAATCAAGGGAAAAATCTGGGGCAGAATTGTCCATTTGTATTGCTACCCCAAATATCAGCGCCGGGGGGTAGGAATTCAAATCTATCGCACCATCGCTACTCAAGCCCGCTCTCTCAATTTAGAATATTTGTATACTGAAGCTGACATAACTACGAGGGCTTTTTTTAAGAGTCGGGGTTTTGTAATTAAAAAAGAATGGCGGGTGCAACTGGAAACAGAGACTCCAATTAAAGATTCTCAAGCTAGAGCTACCCACATTAAAGACATTAAGGACACCCAAACTCAAGATATCCAAACTAAATATTTAATGGAAAAATATCTGGGTAAGTCCCGGCAGTTTGTCGTGGCAGCTTTCTATCATTTTACGCCCCTGCCCGATTACCAAGAACTGCGTCCAAAATTACAAAAGTTGGGCGATCGCCACCAGCTTAAAGGGACAATTCTCCTTGCTCCAGAGGGGATCAATTCTACTATTGCCGGAAGTCGGCAGGGAATTAATGCTTTACTGAAATATTTGCGATCGGATGCCCGGTTTCAAGGCTTGGAAGCAAAGGAATCTGTTTGTGAAGTGTTGCCTTTTCAAAAAATGTTAGTCCGGCTGAAAAAAGAAATTGTTACCCTCGGCGTACCGGGTATCGACCCCAATCAGCAAGTAGGAATTTATGTGGAACCAAAGGACTGGAATCAACTTATTGCCGACCCCAATGTGGTAGTGATTGATACTCGCAATAGTTATGAAGTCGAATTTGGAACCTTTACAGGAGCGATCGATCCCAATCTCCAATCCTTTCGAGAATTCCCTGACTATGTAGCCAAAAATCTCCAACCCCAGCCCCAGCAAAAAGTCGCTATGTTCTGTACTGGGGGGATTCGCTGCGAAAAAGCCAGCGCCTATCTCCTCTCCCAAGGCTTCACGGAGGTCTACCATCTCAAGGGGGGAATTTTGAAATACCTAGAAGAAACCCCTCCCGAAGAAAGTCTCTGGGAAGGGGAATGTTTTGTCTTTGATGACCGGATCACCTATTAATCAACTAGCCGCAATGTACTGCCGCATATCAGATTTGCGCTTGCGGAGCTTCGTCAGGGCTTCCCGTTCGATCTGGCGGACTCGCTCCCGACTGATATTCAAGCGATCGCCAATCTTCGCTAAAGTCATACCCTTGCCATCAGCTAGACCAAACCGCAGGGACAGTACTTCCTGTTGTTGGGGGCTTAACTCCGCCATTAACACCTCCAAATCCGATCGCAGAGAAGTACTAGTGGCAAAATCTTCGGGAGTAATGCCGGGGTCTTCTAGTAAATCTACTAGTTCTGTATCTTGATTATCCCCCACCCGCAAATCTAGGGATAAAGGTTGGCGAGATCTTTCTAGATATTCCCGGACTTGCTTGGGTTCAAGCTCAAGCTCCGCCGCAAGCTCGCCGACGGTGGCAGCCCGTCCCAGTTCTTGGGCAAGATGGCGTTGGGCTTTTTTGATTTTATTGAGCTTTTCGGTGATGTGGATGGGCAGACGGATAGTGCGGCTCTTTTCGGCGATCGCCCGGGTGATGGCTTGGCGAATCCACCAGTAAGCATAGGTAGAAAACCGATAACCCTTGCTGGGGTCAAACTTCTCTACGCCTCGTTGCATCCCGATCGTCCCCTCTTGGATCAAGTCCAACAGTTCTACATTCCGTTTAATGTATTTCTTCGCCACGGAAACCACTAGCCGGAGATTTGCCTCGACCATCCGTTTTTTTGCCAATTCTCCAGATTCAATGATCTCAGTCAAAGTTGCTTCAGGCACTTGAGCAGCAGCAGCCCACTCTTCGAGAGTTGGTTCCCGTTCCCACTGCTCTGCTAGGCGGTCTTTAACTTGTTGCAAGGTGTAGAGACGTTGGACTTGTTTCCCATAGGTGACCTCTTCTTCATGGGTCAACAAAGGAACCCGCCCAATTTCTCTGAGGTAAGTCCGAACTAAGTCTGTGGAAGTTTGTGGAGTTTTCATAGCCCTGGATTCAGTTTGGGGTAAAAATTGCCCTAGCGCTAAGGCTGGGCTATCTGGGTTTCGTCTAAGCTTTGGTTTCTGATCGGGCGATCGTCCGGGTCGCCACAATGTTCATTAATCTTATAAGAATGACGATTTATATTAAATATTGTAACATTCCTGAGAAGAAACACCAAGTTTTATCAAAGAAATCCTGCTTTTGGTTGATTTTGTTACAAACTACTAAGATTGAGGAACCAAAGCTGAGGATACTGGCGGATCAAATCCACCTGTAACTAGTATGCCCAACCTAATCAGGAACAATTGCATCTCAGAAAACAAAATCAATGTAGCAATCCTAAATTATTTTCTAAATTAACGTGAGTTCGATGCTCAGAAATACCCCTCATCCCCCAACCCCTTCTCCCCTTGAGGGA